>JBBRJB010000228.1:0-5342 GCA_038220085.1 Burkholderiales bacterium | reverse complement strand
GAAGGTCCTGCTGGAAGGCTCGGAACTCTATCGCACGGCCGCCGCGGACAAAGCGCTGCTGGAGAAGTTCGGCCACGGCACGCCGGACGACTGGATCGAGCGCAATCTGTACACCAGGCATTCGGTGCTGGGCGTCTACCTGATGCTGGGGATCGACGTGCTGCTGTTCGGCGTGCTCGGCCTGAGCGTCTTCGCCGTCCAGATGTTGTGGATTCCCATTACAGCGGCGGGCATCATCAACGGTGTCGGCCACTACCTGGGGTACCGCAACTATGATTGCCCCGACGCCAGCAAGAACATCGTTCCCTGGGGAATTCTCATCGGCGGCGAGGAGTTGCACAACAACCACCACGCCTTCGGCAGCAGCGCCAAACTGTCGTCCAAGTGGTACGAGTTCGACATCGGCTGGATGTACATCCGGATCTTCCAGGCGTTCGGCCTGGCGACCGTTCGCAAGGTCGCGTTGGCGCCCAAGCTGGCGGCGCCCCGTCCGCATATTGACGCCCAGACGCTCCAGAACGTCATAACCTACCGCTATGATCTGATGCAGGCCTATGCCCGAGGCCTGCGCCGGACCTGGCGTGAGGAGGTCGGGCGGCTCAAGGCGGCCGACGCCGCCGGCAGCAGCCAACTGGCGGCAATGGTGTCGGGCCGCTCGCTGCTCAAGAACGTCGGCCAGGATGGTGGCCGGATCACGGAGACTCAGAAGGTCAAGCTGGCGGAGGCCTTCGCCGGCAGCGACAAGCTTCGCAAGCTGGTCGAGATGCGCGATGAACTGATCGCTACCTGGGAGCGCAGTCACCTGAATTCGGACCAGTTGCTCGCCCACCTGCAGGAATGGTGTGCGCGTGCCGAAGCCAGCGGCATCCGAGCGCTTCAGGACCTGGCGCTGCGCATGCGGCGTTACGCGCCGGCGCCAGCCGCCGCCTAGACGCGGCGCCCCCCCCTCCCGGGGGACCCGGTGAAGCGGCCCGGCGGATCCGCGCACTACTAGTCTAGGGCCGCGTGCCAAAAAAAACGCCCCTGGAGGGGCGGTATCGTGACCTTTGTGACTTCATTGCTGCCTGGCGCGACCGCCAGGGCCGGCAAGTCAACTACACCGGCAAGCATACTACTTGAGCAGGCGTACTACTTGATCTTGGCTTCTTTGTAGGGGACATGCTTGCGGGCGACCGGATCGAACTTCTTGATCTCGATCTTTTCCGGCATGGTCCGCTTGTTCTTGGTGGTGGTGTAGAAGTGACCGGTGCCTGCGGTCGACTCCAGCTTGATTTTGTCTCTCATCGCGCTATCCTCGAATCAGTGGGTCGGGAAATCAGATCTCGCCGCGCGCGCGCAGGTCCGCCAGGACAGAATCGATGCCGACCTTGTCGATCTTGCGCAGGCCGGCGGTGGTGAGGCGAAGCCGGATGAAGCGCTTCTCGCTTTCCACCCACAAGCGATGATGCTGCAGGTTGGGCAGGAACCGGCGCTTGGTCCGGTTGTTGGCGTGGGAGACATTGTTCCCGACCATCGGACGTTTTCCAGTCACTTGGCAAACTTTGGCCATGATTCAATATCCCAAATTTATTGGTGCAACGAAGCCCGCGATTATAGAACGTACCGGCACTCCTGACAAATGGACCTGATCAGATCCGCTGGGCGGCTTGGAGTCTGTCGGAGTATGAATCGGCTCCAACAGGCTCCTCAGAGGTGCCCGTGTTCGGCGAAAGAGTAGCTGCCGCCGCCGGCCACGATGATGTGGTCGAGCACCGGCATGTCCAGCTGACGCAGGGTGGTGCGCAGGGCGCTGGTCAGGAGATGATCCGCCTGGCTGGGCTCCGCGATCCCTGATGGGTGATTGTGGGCCAGGATGACTGCGGCTGCATTGAGTTCCAGGCATCGGCGCACAACCTCCCGGGGATAGACCGCGGTCTGGTTCAAGGTGCCATGGAACAGTTCGTCGGCGCGGATCAGGCGGTTCTGGCTGTCCAGGAACAGGACAACGAAGACTTCCTGGGCTCTTCCCTGCAGCAGCAGGCACAGGTAGGTCCTGACCGCTTGCGGACTGCCAAGCAGCGGCTCTCGCACCAGTTTCTCCAGCTGGGTCCGCCGGGCCAGTTCCATCACCGCCAGCAGGGTTGCGGTCTTGGCCGGACCCAGGCCGGGAATCTGCACGAGCCGCTCCGGCGCATCGGTGAGCAGCCGGCTCAGCGCGCCATGGGTCAGTAGCAGCCGCCGGGCCAGGTCGACTGCGGATGTTCCCCGCCCGCCGGAGCGTAGCAGCAGGGCGAGCAACTCGGTGTCAGACAGGGCCGCCGCCCCCTTGCTGAAGAGCCGTTCTCGCGGGCGTTCGGCGCGGGGCCATTCCCGCAGGGCGGCAGGCAGGACCGCCGCATCCCGGCCAGCGCCCGCCAGGGCAGTGGTGGCCGGGACAGCTGTGGCCGGGCTGGCGCGACCCGGGATAGCCGCGTCGGGGATGTCCATTGCACAACGAGGCAGCCGCCGGTCCAATACAATTCCCCCAGTTGATCCAACCTGCGGCCCACTTTTTGCAAGATCCAGACGTTGATTCCCAGGCGAGACCGGACCTCGGCAGCGATGCCCGGGACCCCGGCACCGACGGCATTCGGGTGACAAACCCGGCCACAGACCCGGCGGCGGACCCGGTGGTGCGCCGTGTGGGCCCCGATGCCCACCTTACCTTGCACTACCGGCTGACGCTCGCCGATACCGGCGCGGACCTCATCAATACCTTCGAGGGTAAGCCGGCGACCTTGCAGTGGGGAATCGGCCAGATGGCCGAGCCACTCGAGCGCCAGTTGCAGGGACTGGAGGAGGGGGCCAGCGAGGTTTTTGACCTGGAGCCGATGGATGCATTCGGGCCGCGCAATCCCGACCTGCTGCAGCGTGTCTCACGCGCGATGCTGGTCGCAAACAGCGAGATCGGCATGCGCTATCTGCCCGGTGACCTGGTGGAGTTCTCGGCGCCGGAAGGCGGCCGTTTCGCTGGCGTGCTCAAGGAGGTCGACGAGCGCGGCGCGATTTTCGATTTCAATCATCCGCTGGCCGGCCAGCGGATCCGATTCGAAGTCAGGATCCTCGGAGTGCTCTGAGGTGCCTGGCGTGACAGGAGAATTTGTCTGATGGAAGCCGTACTCGCGCAACCGCGCGGTTTTTGCGCTGGTGTCGACCGTGCGATCGAAATCGTCGAGCGAGCCTTGAAGATTCATGGGGCGCCGATCTATGTCCGGCACGAGATCGTTCACAACGACCACGTGGTCTCGGACCTGCGCGCCAAAGGCGCGGTCTTCGTGGACGAACTCGAGCAGATTCCGGACGACGCCACGGTCATTTTCTCCGCCCACGGCGTCAGCCGCGCGGTGCGCGATGCCGCCCGCGAGCGCGGGCTGCGGATTTTCGACGCCACCTGCCCGCTGGTGACCAAGGTCCACGTGGAAGTGGCGAAGATGCGGGAGAAGGGCCGCGAGATCATCATGATCGGTCATGCGGGGCATCCTGAGGTCGAGGGCACGATGGGCCAGTCCGATGGCGGGATCCACCTGGTGGAAACGGTGGACGATGTCGCCCGGCTGGAGATCGACCCTCAGGCCGAACTCGCCTATGTCAGCCAGACGACGCTGTCGGTGGATGACTGTCGCATGATCATCGACGCGCTCAAGGTGCGTTTTCCCAACATCGCCGAACCGAAGAAGCAGGACATCTGCTACGCCACGCAGAACCGCCAGGATGCGGTGAAGTTCATGGCGCCCCAGTGCGACCTAGTCCTGATCGTCGGCAGCCCGTCGAGTTCCAACAGCAACCGGCTGCGGGAGGTCGCTCAGAAGTACGGCTGCCCGGCCCGCCTGATCGGCTCGGCCGATGAGCTGCAGCAGGCCTGGCTGGAGGGCAAGCGTCGCATCGGCATCAGTGCCGGCGCCTCGGCGCCGGAGGTGCTGGTGCAGCAGCTGGTGGAGCGTTTGAAGAGCCTGGGCGTCAAATCGGTGCGCCCGCTCGAAGGGGTCCAGGAAACGGTGGCCTTTCCGCTGCCCAAGGGCCTGGCCTGAAGGGAAAGGTCGGCGCGGCTCGTTCTCAGCGCCAGCAGTTTTCCAGCGTATCGGTGGCGCTGAGCACGTCCCGGCGACCGACGCTGTTCAGCGTGTAGGTGCCGCACTTGTCGCCGACCATCGTGCCGACCGGCACCGCCTGCAGGGTGTAGCCGGTGGTGGAGATCGCATTCAGGCTGATGGTGTAACGGGCGGCGCCGCCTGCCGGAGCGCTCTGCAGCCCGACCGGCAAGGCCACCGCGGCGCCGCCGCGGTCACTGTCGTAGCGGTCGTTCGCGGAGTAAAAGCGTTGCATGAACTGGGCCGCTTCCAGCAACTGGGTGCGCGCTTCCGCGCGCTGGCCCCGCAGCACGTAGTCACGGTAGCTCGGTAGCGCGATCGCGGTCAGGATACCGATGATCGCCATCACGACGATCACCTCCACCAGGGTGAATCCGCCACTGTCGCGCTCCCGCCGACACGGGTCGGGGCTGCCCCAGACGGTGCGCGTGATGTTGCCCGCTACGGCGTACCCGATCTTGCTCTTATCCATGTCCAGTCCGTGTCCCGATCATTGTTATCGTCACTGCAGCGTCACTGCACCATCACCTGGCGCCACCACCAGCGGGTGGGCGGCGGAATCGAGAAGCACACCGAACGGCTGCCGGCTTCCGCGCCGATGCCCTGAAGTCGCTTGGTGCCGGCGGGGCAGAGGCAGGCCGCAGGGTCGACGGTGCAGTCCTTCGGCGCCATGGGTGACTTCTCCCCCAGCCAACTGCTGCTGCCGGTCCATTTGCCGGAGGCCCAACCCGCCACCCGTGGATCCTTGATGTCGACCACGCCGTCGCCGTTGACGTCGGAGGTGGGGGTCTTGGACATCTCGCCGCTCAAGGGGTCCAGCAACAGGCTGTAACCCGTCGCATCGGCGCCCAGGCAGGAGTCTCCCGCCAGGCTTCCGTCCGACGGCACGATGGTCTCGAACAGGCTCATGCCCAGCAGCAGGCGCGGGGACAGCGTGCTGCGCTGCCCCGGCAATATCGACAAGGGCAGGGTCCAGCCGCGGTCGGTGTTCCAGTCCAGGGTCGCGCCGGTGATGGTGGTGTAGTAGGTCTCCCCGGCCGAACCCACGATCAGGGTGCTGTTCAGCGAACGCGACTTGACCGTGCCGGGCGTGGTGATCGCGCCCTCGGTCGACCACTTCCAGACACCCGTATCCTGAACCAGGGACTGCTTGTCCCACAGTCCGTAGATAGACTGCGGGGCGACGTCGTTCTGGTCGCCTTCCTCGAACAGCTTGCCGGTGCCGACCAGCACCAT
>JBBRJB010000227.1:0-5371 GCA_038220085.1 Burkholderiales bacterium | reverse complement strand
GAACTCGATCCAGCGCGTCATGTCGACCCCGCCGAACAGCCACGCCGTATTCATGCAGTGGTGGATGTCCTCGTCGGCGAAGTTCGACTCGTATTGCGCGCCGGCTCGCGCGAACAGGTCCCCGTCGCCGGTTGCGTCGATCACGACCTTGGCGCGAATCGCCCGGCGCCCGGCCTTGTTCTCGAAAAGCACGCCGCGTACCGCGCCGCCGTCGAGGATCGGCTCGGCCGCCCAGCTGTGATAGACCAGCCGAACCTTGTTCTGCAGCACCAGCTCCTGCGAGGCGAGTTTGAGCCACTCGGGGTCGATGGTCGGCGACCAGGTGACTACGCCCCGATAAGCGGCGGTCCGCTGGCCCCAGTGCGCGACCTGCCCGGAGTCGGTCGACCCCCATTCGGCGCCGGGGGGGCCGGCGACGGCCGCTGCCGGCAGCCGCGACAGGATCTCCTCGCCGAATCCGCGGATCACGAGCTTGCCGTCCCAGTCCGTCATCCGGTCGATCCAGATCACCAGGCCACCTGTCGAAAGGCCGCCGAGATGGTTATAGCGCTCCAGGAGAATGACGTCCGCGCCGATCCGTGCGGCAGCGACCGCGGCCGCCGTGCCGGAAGGGCCGCCCCCGACGACGAGCACGTCGCAGTGGGCGTGCACCGGAATCTCCCGGGCGGGCTCGATCCAGACGCTCGGCGCTCCGGGTGGCAGGGGCCGCGGCGCCTGATCCCGGGCGAGCTTACCTTGCCGGTTGATGTTGGAATAAAGGATGCGTTCGTGGCTGGGCTGGTCGTCCATCTGAGATTCCGGAGTTGCGAAAGTGAAGTGAGTGGCGCGAGCCCGGACCGTCAGTCCACGGTAGTCAGGAATGCAGGTCTGGCTCAGCGCGCACGGGCAGCCTCTTCGTCGGTTTTCTTCAGGCCGGGAACGCCGCCGGTGGCCACCGGGTCGTTGGCGTAGAGCTTCTTGACGGCACGCCAGGCGAAAGACTGTGACTGATGCTCATAGACGGACATCGACGGCTCCAGGTTGGGATGCGACGAACCGGGCTGAGGGGGCGGTCAATCAACGATGGTCTGCGACTGCTCGCGCAAGTACAAGGGCAGGTACCAGAACGAACCGATTGCCTTGCCAGTGGTGCCGCTGGCTTTCCAGCCGCCGAAAGGCTGGTAACCCGGCCAGGCGCCGGTGGTGGCGCCTTGCGGCCGGTTGACATAGGTGACGCCGGCCTCGATGCGCTGCAGGAACTGGTCGATCTCCTCCGGCGCGCCATAGAAGCCTGCGGTCAAGCCGTAGTTGGAGCGATTGGCGCGGGTGATGCCCTCGTCTACCGAATCGACTTCACCCACCAGCACGAGCGGGGCGAACAGTTCGCTCTTCCAGAGGGGATCGTCGAAATCGATCCCCGCGACGGTGGGCGCGACGAAATGGCCTTCGTCGAGCCCCGCGCCGGTGAGGGGCTCGCCACCCACATCCACGCGACCGCGCTCGCGCAGGTGCGCCACCGCGTCGAGGTAGCGCGCCCGGGCGGCGGCGCTGATGACCGGCCCCATCCAGTTCTCCCGCTCGGTCGGGTCACCGATCCTGATGTCGCGGGTTGCCGCGACCAGGCGTTCGCGCAGGTCGCCGGCGATCGACTTTTCCACGTAGACGCGGGAGCAGGCCGAGCACTTCTGTCCCTGCAGGCCGAACGCGGAGCGCACGATGCCGATTGCTGCGCGGTTGAGATCGGCATGCCGGCTCACGATGACCGCATTCTTGCCACCCATTTCGGCAATGCAGGGCCGCGGATAGGCGCCGGCCGAGAAGTGTCTCAGGATGCCCATGCCGACGGCATGAGAGCCGGTGAAGGTGGCGCCGGCGATTGCCGGGTGCCTGACCATCGCCTCGCCGACCTCGCTACCGGAACCGGTCAGGTAGCAGAGCACATCGTCCGGAATACCTGCGTCGGCGAACGCCTGCATCAGCAACCAGCCACTCCAGGCGGTCTCGCTGGCGACCTTGAAGACGACGGTATTGCCGGCCAGCAAGGCGGCGGCGACAGGCGCGCCTGCCAGTGCGAACGGGAAATTGAACGGGGCGATGACGGCCCAGGCGCCATAGGGTTTGAGCACCGTGCGGTTGCGGCTGACGAAGCCGGCCAGCGGATCGTTCGGCAGTCGCCGGTCGAATCCCCGGTTCTGCTCCATCTGATCGCAGTACCAGTTGATCAGGTCGGCGGTCTCCTGGACTTCGCCGATCGACTCCATCCGGTTCTTGCCGACTTCCAGCGCCACCACGGCCGACAGGTCGTAGACCCTTTGCTCGATCAGGGTCGCGGCCCGCCTCAAAAGGCGAACCCGCTCCTGCCAGGGGGTTGCCGCCCACGCCGGCCAGACGTTGCAGGCCGCCCGGACAGCCCCGTCCACGTCGCTGCGTGATGCCTGACAGAAACGTGCAAGCAGCCAATTGCGGTTGATGGGCGACCGGACCTCGAGGTCCGACGGGCGCGCGCCGCCGGTCGTGCTGCGGGCGGCCGGCCAGCCGGCAGGAAAAGCGGCGCCGAATTCCCGGCGGGCGCGCTGCAATGCGTCATCGAAATGCCGATGCAATTCCGGCGGCGGATCGAACATCGTCGCGTAAGTGAGCCGGAACGGCGCTTCATACGCTTCAGGCGATTCAGGCGATTCAGCGGGTTCGGGCGATTCTGGCGATGCGGTGGTCATGGGCCGAGTTTAGACCAGAGGCCGGAGCCGCTGATAGCATCCAGTCCGATACCCCCGGGGATTCTTGCCATGGAGTTGAACCATCTGGAAGTCACTACCGCGCCGCGCGCAGCCGCGACGGTGGTGATGTTGCGGGATGCGGCGGATGGGCTGGAAGTGCTGATGCTGAAACGGCATGCCGCGTCCAGCGTGCTGGGAGGCGCCTTCGTGTTTCCCGGCGGCAAGCTCGACCCGGCGGATACCGAACTCGACATGGCCGTGCACCTCGACCAGGATCCGGTGGCCCTGCATTCCGCGCTTGGGGAACCGGGCCTGAGTCCGCTCGAGGCCGCCGGACTGCATGTGGCCGCGCTACGCGAGGCCTTCGAAGAGTCGGGGCTGCTGCTGGCCCACGACGTGACGAAGCGGCTCGCGGAGCTTGCGGCCATGCGGGTGACACGAGGCCTTTCGTTCAATCGCCTGCTGGCCGATCTCTCGCTCAGGCTGGACACCGGAAACCTGGCGCCGTGGTCGCGGTGGATTACGCCGAAGGTGCCGTCGGTGACCAGCAAGCGATTCGACACCCGCTTCTTCATTGCGGTGGTCAACGACGAAGTGGAAGTCAGTCATGACAATCACGAGGCGGTCGAAAGCGTCTGGGTGAAACCGCGGGCGGCGCTCGCGGCGTACTGGTCGGGCACCATGGCGCTTGCGCCCCCGCAGATAATGAGTCTGGCCCACCTGGTGCGGCACGGCAGTGCCGGCAGCGTGCTGGAAGAAGCCCGCCGCAGGGGGCCGATGCTGATCGAGCCGCATACCTGCGAGATCGAAGGGCTGCGGGTGGTCTGCTACCCGGGAGACGAGCGCCATGTCGTGCGGCTGCGGGCGCTGCCGGGTCCCTCCCGGCTGGTTTTCCGGAACAGCCGCTTCGAGCCTTTCGAAGGCTTCGAGGCGTTCTTCGGCTGAACCCTCAGGGGGCCGGTCACTCTGCGTCGCGGCTCGGTAGTGCCGTGCCGCTGCCGGCGACTCCGATCCCGGCGCTCGAGAGCCACCATCCGCTGCCGAGGCACCACGCGGTTTCGTCGGCTCGTCCGCCGCGCCACAGCGACCTGACCCGGGCCGGGGAGCCGTCGCGAAAAGCCGCCGCCACGGCGCGCGCGTTGTCTTCGCTTCTGGCGCCCCGGCAGGCGATGAAGGCGGCGCTGCTGGTGAACCGGGCGGCGTATCCGATCCCCCGCCGATCGCGCAGGTCACGTCCGGGACCAGGGCGCGTGACCAGCAGCATGCCGCCGCCGTGATCGGAGGTGAGCGGAAACATCAGCCGGCCCCCGGGCGCCAGCGCGTCCAGCCAGGATGGCAGGGGATGGGTGGCCCCGGCGCTGACATAGATCGCGTCCGCTGCGGCGAGCGGTGATTCGCAGGCGGACGCGGCCAGCACCTCGACGGTCGGCCAGGGTTGAAGGTTCGCGCGGGCGCGGGCGGCAAGATCCGGTTCGATCTCGTAGGCCAGCACCTGCCCCCGGGGTCCCGCCAGTTCCGCCAGGATCGCGGTGTAGTAGCCGGTACCCGCACCGATGTGCACCACGCGTTCGCCGGACCGGATCGCCAGGGCTGCCAGGGACCCGGCGTGCAGCGACGGCTGGCCGTTGTTGATGCCGCGTTCGAGTGACAGGGCCACGAGGACATCCTGGTAAAGGATCGCCGGGTCGTCCGGCGGCGTCGGCACGAAGCCGTGGTGGCCTTCGACGAGCCACGGCCCCGGCCCGACGAACTGTTCCCTCGGCACCAGGGCGAAGGCACGCTCGAGGGAGGCTCCCGTGGCTCCCGTGGCTCCCGCCGAGCGGGCGAGCATGGCGGCATAGCGCGCGCGGCAGGCTTCGATCCTGTCCATGACTTTCTCCAGCGGATCAGTCCAGGGACTTCCGCAGCAGCGCGGGTGCCTGGGCGCCGCCGGCGTCGATGCGGCGCCAGTCCATGCGCCCGGGATCCCGCTGCAACTGCCGACGTACCACCTCCGCGCCGGCGTCGGACGGGTCATCGCGACGCTGCTCGACCCGGTCCAGCAGCACCGCGGTGGGCGCCTGCAGCCAGATCCCCTGGAAAGTTACACCGGCCGCATCGGCCACCGCATGCACGGCATCACGGTCCTGCAACCGATCGAACACTGCATCGACCACGACGCCATGGCCCAGCGCGATGACGGTCGCGGCCCGTTCCAGGAGCCGGGCGTACACGCGCGCCGATATGTCCGGGCCATAGGCCTCAGCCGACAGCCGGGTCAGCGGCGGCACGCCAAGGAGTTGCTTGCGCAAGCGATCGCTGGACAGGACCCGCGCCCCCGGGGCGGGACCGACCTGGTCCGCAATTGCGGCAGCGGCGGTGGACTTGCCCGAGCCGCTCAGGCCCCCGATCGCGATCAGCCTGACCGGAGGCGGTGCCAGCAGTCGTTCGGCGAGCGCCAGGTAGGCGCCGGCCTCGGCGATCACTGCCTCGCGGGCGCCGGTCTCCGCGGCTTGCCGGGTGGGCATTTCCTGCGCGCGCGTTGCCGTGACATGGGCGCGCACGGTGGCGCGCATCGCCATGAACAATCCGAGCAGGGGCAGGCCGGTCGACTCGTCCACCTCGTCGAGATAGCGATTGAACAGGAGGTTGGCCAGCGACGGCAGTTCCCGATGCCAGAGGTCCATCAGGACGAA
>JBBRJB010000226.1:0-5427 GCA_038220085.1 Burkholderiales bacterium | reverse complement strand
GATGCCAACTGCACGGCCACTCCCAGCCGGGCGTGATCCAGGTCGACCAGGAGCTTGTCCACCATCGCCTCGTAGTCCACGATCAGCTGACGCTCTGTGCGCCGCTCCGTCGTGCGTCCGAAGGGATCGAGCGGCGTCCCGCGCAAGCGACGCAGTCTGGCCAGAACCTTGAACGCCTTGAAGACCCAGGGACCGAATTCGCGCTTCATCAGTTCGCCCTTGGCGTTGCGCCGTGCAAGCAGGGGCGGTGCCAGGTGGAACACCAGCGTGTAATCGCCTTCGAACTGGCCCGCCAGCCGCTGTTCGAACGCGCCGTCGGTATACAACCGTGCAACTTCGTACTCGTCCTTGTAAGCCATCAGCTTGAAGAAATACCGGGCCACTGCCTCGGTCAGGCGAAACTTCCCATCGCCGATCCGGGCCTGCTCTGCCGCGCGCACACGCTCGACCAGCCGGCTGTAGCGTCTGGCATAGCGTTCGCTCTGGTACTTGATCAGGAACTCCCGGCGAATGGCGATCGTGTCCTCCAGCAAGGGGGCCTTTCGACGCGTCAATGTCATGATGCGGACCGGCGTCGCCGGAGCAGCAGCACGCTCGACCGCCTCGAGGTCCACCACGGCCTTGCGTCCCCACGCGAATGCGCGCTTGTTCGCATCGACCGACACCTCGTTCAGTTCGATGGCGCGCTCGATGGCCGCCGCCGAGAGCGGAATCATGCCCGCCTGCCAGGCATAGCCGAGCATGAACAGGTTGGTGGCGATGGAATCGCCCATCAGCGCGGTGGCAAGTCGGGTCGCGTCCACGAAGGCGGCGTTGTCGGCACCGACCGCGGCGGTGATCGCCGACGTCATGGCCTCGGATGGAAACGCCAGATCGGCGTTCCGGGTGAAATCCGCCGTTGGGGTTGCCGCCAGATTGGTCACCACACGCGTTCGGCCCGCCGCCATCCGGCCGACCGAATCCGAGCCCGCTGTGACGACGATGTCGCAACCCAGCACCGCGTCGGCGGCAGCCGTGCCGATCCGCGGCGCGTACAAGGGCTCGCCGGGATTGCCGAATCGCACGAAACTCATGACCGCACCGTTCTTCTGGGCCAGTCCGGCCATGTCAAGGACCGTGACACCCTTGCCCTCCAGGTGCGCCGCCATGCCGAGGATCTGACCGATCGTGACCACGCCGGTGCCGCCGATGCCGGTGACCAGCAGCGCGAACGAGCCCTGGATCTGCGGCAGATCCGGCGATGCGAGGCCTGCGGCCGGCGACAAGGCAGCCTCGGGTGCAGGACTTGATGCAGCCGGCGACGCCGTCACCGCGCCGGCCTGGGGCTGCGACTTCGGAGCTCCCCCGGGCCGGCGGAGTTTGCCGCCCTGGACGCTGACGAAGCTCGGGCAGAACCCGTTGATGCAGGAGTAATCCTTGTTGCAGGACGACTGGTTGATCAACCGCTTGCGGCCGAATTCGGTTTCCAGGGGCTCCACCGACACGCAGTTGGAAGCGACGCCGCAGTCGCCGCATCCTTCACAGACCGACTCGTTGATGAATGCCCGCTTCTGGGGATCGGGGAAGGCACCGCGCTTGCGGCGGCGACGCTTTTCGGCGGCGCAGGTCTGGTCGTAGACCAGCACCGACACACCCTTGTATTCGCGCAGATCGCGCTGCACTTCGTCCAGGCGCTCCCGATGGAACACGTCGATCCCGGGCTCGAAGTAGTCGGCCGGGTACTTCTGCGGATCATCAGTCACCACCACGACGCGCTGCACCCCTTCGGCACGGACCTGCCGCGTGATCATCTGCGGATTCACCTGCCCGTCGTGTGCCTGGCCACCCGTCATGGCCACCGCGTCGTTGAACAGGATCTTGTAGGTGATCGGCGTATTGGTGGCGACCGCGTGGCGGATCGCCAGCGAACCGGAATGGAACCAGGTGCCGTCGCCGAGGTTCTGGAAGACGTGACCGGTCTCGGAGAACGGCGCCTGCCCGACCCAGGTCATGCCCTCCCCGCCCATCTGCGTGAAGGTCGCGGTTGACCGGTCCATCCACTGCGCCATGTAGTGGCATCCGATTCCGGCAAGCGCGCGCGATCCCTCGGGAACGCGGGTCGAGGTGCTGTGGGGACAGCCGGAGCAGAAATAGGGAATCCGGTCGAGCGACACGACCTTCTTCGCGCCTTCGGCCGCCTTCGCATCGAGCAGGGACAGCCGCTGCTGGATCCGCTGGACCAGCCCGTCGGGCAGCACGCCGCGGTCATCCCCGCTCTGCGCCTGCCACTGCAGCAGTCGCTCTGCGATGATCCGGGCGCACGAGGCGGGTGAGAGTTCTCCCCACTCGGGCAGCAGCGGCGCGCCGCGCTCGTCGGACTTGCCGACAACCACCGGGCGCTCGGCCAGGGGATACAGTGCTTCCTTCAACTGGCCCTCGATGAGAGACCGCTTCTCCTCGATCACCAGCATTTCCTGGCAGCCCGTGGCGAAGCGTGCCATGCCTTCAGGCTCCAGCGGCCACGGCATGGCGACCTTGTAGACTTTCAGGCCGATCTGCCTCGCGACGGCATCGTCGATGCCAAGGTCCAGGAGCGCCTGCATCACATCGAGCCAGGTCTTGCCGGTGCTGACGATGCCCAACCGGGACGCTTCGCCGTCGGGCCGGCCGAAGACATTGCCGTCCAGGCGATTGGCCCGCGCATAGGCCAGCGCCGCCGGCAGCTTGTAGACACTGAGCCGCTCCTCGAGCTTGAGGAACGGCTCTTCCGGCCAGCGCAGGTTGAGCCCGCCCAACGGCATCGCAACGCCGTCCGGGAGGACGATGCGTACCCGATCGAGGGCGACGTCGACGATGCCCGAAGCCTCGATGGTGTCGGTCACTGCCTTGAATCCGACCCACAGCCCGCTGAAGCGCGACAGCGCAAAACCGTGCAGGCCAAGATCGATATAGTCCTGCACGGTGGCGGGGGCGAGCACCGGCATCGACACCGCCTTGAAGATGAAATCGGTCTGGGCTGCGATGGTCGACGACTTCGCACCATGATCGTCGCCGCCGATCGCCAGCACGCCGCCGTGTGCCGAACTGCCGGCCTGGTTGGCGTGGCGCAGGACGTCGCCCGAGCGGTCCACGCCGGGACCCTTGCCGTACCAGATACCGAACACCCCGTCGTAGCGGGCGCCGGGAAATGCATTGACCTGCTGGGTGCCCCAGATCGCCGTGGCCGCCAGATCCTCGTTGACCCCGGGCACGAAACGGATGTGGTGGCTGTCGAGGTGGGACTTGGCCTTGGCGAGCGCGAGATCGTAGCCGCCGATCGGCGAGCCCCGATATCCCGAGATGTAGCCGGCTGTATTCAGGCCTGCGGCCTGGTCGCGCTGGCGCTGCATGAGCGGCAGGCGAACCAGCGCCTGGGTGCCGGTCAGGTAGGCTGCGCCGTCGGTCGCACTGTACTTGTCGTCCAGGCTGGCGGCCCGCAGCAGGGGATCGGCCGGTGCGTTCATCGTCGGTTCCTCATCGAGAAAAATAGGCAAGCCGCGTCGGTCACGCGTTGCGTCCAGGCCGCTGCATCCAGCGGATCGTGCTGGTAGCGGGGGTTGCGGCGCGGGCGCCGACGGCGGACTGATCAGCCGTCGCCTCCGGAGTATCGAGCGCTGCCGCCAGCGCCTCCTTCAGGCGCGACGCCGATTCATTCAAGTCGGCCCCTTCCGCGAGCGACGGCGCGACGTGGGTCGCCCAAAGCCTCGCATAATTATGCCGCCCTCGCACCAGGGTCTCACCATAACCCTTCAGGACCTGCGGCAGGCTCGCGAGAGCGGCCGCAAAACCAGGCGACGCCGGCAGGACAAGGGCCAGCGCCTGCAACCAGGCCGTCATGGCCTCTTGCTCCTGCACGAACCTGAGCGAGGACCGGCGCCACGGCCTCATGCGGGCGAGCAAGCGCAGCAACAGGTGGCCCCACAGGCTGGAGGAGCGGATGTGAAGACCGACCTGGGCCCGGGAGAGCCAGCCGCCGTCAGCCGCCTTGCCCAGCAACCACGCGCCGAATCGCTGCGGCATGACCGCGGCGATCTCTTCCACACCCGGCTTCAGGTATTCGACGACCCGCACGACCTGTTCCGGCGTGGCCTGGGCCTCGGTCCGAAGGCGCAGGTAGCGGCTGCCGCGGGACTTCAAGTCCGCCACCCGGATCACATCCTCGAAACACATCCACAGCGCCAATTGGCGCGCGGCCTCCTCCAGGGCGACGGCGGCCGTGGAGCCTGCGGCCACATCGTCCCCGGCGGCCGCCGAGAGTACGACAAGGGATTCGAGGTAGCTGTCGCCGTAGGCATCGTCCTGGTAATCATGGCACCGCGCTGCGCCGTGAGCCGCGGTCGTCTGCATCGACAGCGGCAGCCGCGCGATCCGGCGCCCCCACTCCTCCTGCAGCCGGTCCGGCAGTTCCGCCATCTGCAGTATCCGGCGCGCGTCGGCGCCGACTTGCCCACTCGAGGTGACGGCGGGCATGGCATCCGAGGGCTGGCGGCTGGCATCGGCGACCCGGCCGCAGGTGTCGCGAAATCCGGCCAGGCTGGCCGCCACCCCGCGCCCCGACTCAGCGATCACCGTCTCGCACAGCGCGCTCGACCACGGGAGCACGCCGGCCCCGGCGAGGGCACCGAACATCACGGCGGACAGGATCGTGCCGTGTCGTGTCGCGGCCGCTTCCAGGTCGAGCAGGACCGCCCGCCGCGCCAGGCCGCGGGCCGCCTCCTGGACGCGAACCGTGTCATAGCGGCCGTCCACCGTGTGCATCTTTTCCGCAGTGGTGTAAACGCGGTGGGTCGACGCGATCAGGACGGTGCGATCGGCCGAAACGAAACCGCGCTCGATCATCCGCGCTGCCTCCACCGCCTCGCTGGCGACCAGCACATCCACCCTGCCCGGCAGCGGATTGAGCGAAAACACTGGCAAGGGGGCGCCGGGGGGCAACGGCCGGTCGAGCCATTCGAGGTAGTAGCTGGTGGCCCCGGTGCGTTGGGCGACACCCGGCACCGACGTGGCCTGTACGGCAAGCCCGCTGCGCAGGGCGCACTTTACCAGCCAGTCTGCCAGCACGCCGCCGCCTTCGCCGCCGAGCGCGGCGATCAGTACCGCGTACGGCGCAACCGCCGGCGAGCCCAGAGGAGCAGGAGTCGCGCTTGTGCTCATGACCGGCGTTGCAGCAGGCCGATCGCAAACCGGTTGAGCCGGTCTGAAAGACGGTCCCACCGGCCCGGATGCGTCACGATCTCGATCCGATGAAAGGATGGACACAGCACCGCCGCCATCGCGACCTCCCCGCACAGGCCGCAGCCGACACAGCCATTGGTCACATGGGCCACCGGTGTGCGCTTGAGCGGGTCGCCGGACTCCTTGACGGTCAGGGTGGGACATCCCGAGAGCCGGATGCACGAATGATCGCCG
>JBBRJB010000225.1:0-5459 GCA_038220085.1 Burkholderiales bacterium | reverse complement strand
CCGAAGGCGCCCACGCCGGCCGCTTCTGTCGGCGTGAACCAGCCCCCGTACATGCCGCCGATCACGATCAGGAACAGCACCAGCACTGCCCAGACGTCGCGCAGGGCGTCCAGGCGCTGGGACCAGCTGCTGCGTTCGCCGCGCGGACCCAGTTGCGGATTGCGCGTGGTCACGATGCCCGCGGCAGTCAGATAGAGCACCAGCGCCAGCAGGCCGGGGATGAAGCCGGCGGCGAATAGAGCGCCGATGCTCGTGGTGGTCATGATGCCGTAGATCACCATGATCACCGAGGGCGGGATCAGGATGCCGAGCGTACCGCCGGCGGCAATGGAACCGGCGGCGAAAGAGTCGTGATACTTGAATCGCCGCATTTCCGGCATGGCGACACGCGCCATGGTGGCCGCCGTCGCGAGCGACGAGCCGCAGATGGCGCCGAAGCCGGCGCAGGCGGCGATCGTGGACATCGCCAGGCCACCGCGCCAGTGTCCGATAAACGCATAGGCGGCCCGATAGAGTTCGCGGGACATGCCGGCACGGGTCACGAAATTGCCCATCAGCACGAACAGCGGCACCACCGAGAGCGTGTAGGCGGCGATGTCGACGACTTCGGATGCCGTTGTCGAGATCGCGGCCGGCCAGGACCTGATCAGTCCGACGCCGACGAAGCCGACCGCGCCCATGGCGAATGCGATCGGCACGCGCAGGAACATCAACAGGAACATCCCGGCAAAGCCGAGCAGCGCCTCGTACATGGTCAGTCCCTGGACCTGCCCGAAAGAGCCAGGTACAAATGCATCAATGCGGACACTGCCAGCAACACGGCGACGGCGTAGTGGAAGGGGGCGATCGATATCTGCAACTGCGCCGTCGTATCGCCCATCATCCCGGTGCGCTGGGCGCGATCGAAGACGAACCAGGCGGCGGCACCGACCAGGAAGGCGCAGATCAGGTTGGACACGACCGCCTGCCAGCGCTTGACGCCGGGCGGAAGCACGGAATCGAGCAGGTCGAAGACGACGTGCTCGCCCGCCAGCGCTGCCAGCGGCAGGGCGCAGAAGATCAGGGCGAGCATCATCAGCTCAGTCAGTTCGACGCTGCCGGTGATGGAATTGTTGAGAAACTTTCTGCCGACGACGTCCAGGAAAGTCAGCAGCATCATCGCGAACAACGCGGTGCCCGCCAGGGTGCCCAGCGTCAGCTTGAGCCCCGCGAGCCACCGGGCGGACGGGCGCTCCACCGGCCCGGCACCGCCCAGAATCACGTCGGCCGCCTCGAGCGGGCGTGTCCCGATACGCGCCGACGGCAGGAAAGAGTCATGGCGCCGCTGTCAGTTCGCGGCGATATCCGCCCGGAACTCTTTCAGCACCTTGGCGGGATCCGCCAGGCCCTTGGCCTTGGCTTCCTCGATCCATTTCTTCTCGAGGCTGTCGGTCTTCGACTTGACGTCCTCGATGAAGGCTTTGCTGGCCTTGGTCAGCTGGACATTATTGGCCTGCATGACAGCGGCGCCCTCGCGGTCGGCCTTGTCCCACGCCCGTCCGGCCATCTGGGCCAAGTGGGTACCCGACAGCTTGGTGATCGCCTCCTGGTCCGCCTTCGAGATCTTCGCCCAGGTCGCCGGGTTCATGACGAACGCGAAGCTGGTGTTGTAGAGCCCGCCCGGGAACTCGGTCCGGTACTTGATCAGTTTCTCGAGCTTGAAGCTCGCCACCGACTCAGCCGGGAAGAACGTGCCATCCATGACACCGGCGGAAAGCAACTCATAGGACTGCGGCGCCGGCTTCAGCGTCACGCTGATCCCCAGGACCTTGCCGACTTCGTTGACCATGCCGCCGCCGACCCGGATCTTCAGGCCGTCGAGGTCGGCGAGTTTCTCGACTGGTCGCTTGACGTTCATGATGATGCCGGGGCCGTGGGTGAAGACCGAGAGGACCTTCAGCCCCCGGTGCTCGTCGAATTTGGCCAGATACTTCTCATACATCTTCTGGTAGGCGACCGACGTCGCTTCGGCCGAGTCCCCGAGGAATGGCAGTTCAGCCATTTCCGTCAGCTTGTAGCGGCCCGGCGTATAGCCGTGAACGCCGAAGGAGACGTCGGCAAGCCCGTCTCGCACCGCATCGAAAGTGCCCGGGGGCGGCGCCACTGCCTTGGCGAGCAGGTTGCACTTGACCCGACCGGACGTCGCTTTGGTCACCTCGTCGCACCAGAGGTTTTGCGTCATGGTGACGGCGTGGCTCAGCGGCACCCAGGTCGATGTCGTCAGCACCACTTGCGCAGACGCCTGGCCGGCGGCACCGAGCAGTGCGGTGGACAGGGCCAATGTCAGCGCGTGTTTCCTGAAATCTCTTGTCGGCTTCATCCGTGTCTCCTCAGGTTATATGACGGATTGTACGGACCGTCCCCGGCAGCGCGCAGGCGCGCCGATGGGGATTTTCCCTAGGAGCCTTTCGGAGTATGGGAAGGGGCGGATGAACCGGACTCGCGGGCGGGCGGCGTGGCGGCGGCCTGGGCGAGCGCGATACATCGGCTGAGAACGCCGCTGTCACCCACCTGGTTGGCCAGCAGCAGCAACAGGCGCGCATTCAACTCGAAACTCTGCTCGGTGCTGAGGCCGTCGTGCGCAGCCAGGAGTTCCTCGTAGAAGCGATCCGGGTCCTGAAGATTGGGCTCCAGATTCACCGACTCCTGCGCCGCCGGCGCTGCCCCGCCCTGCCCCTCGTCATGCCGCTTCATGGATTCTTCCCTGGTCCCGGACCGGGACCGAAGCAGGCCAGCAGTGCGCCGACGGACTGCGGCGGCACGCAACCGGCGCTGTGCAGGTCCGGCCGTATCACCAGCACCCGGCCCGTTTCCAGACCCAATGCTTCGGCCAGCGGGCGGGCGCCCGAGGCCGCCGCCAGCACCGCCCATCCCGCCGGAGCAGCCTGGCTGCCGGCGACGAACCAGGCCGCCCGGGCATCATCGCTCACCAGGCCGGCGTCGACCCGTCCGGCGGTCGCCGCGTCCGGCGCAACCACCAGCAGACGCCCGGCCTGCGACCGGATCACCTGTTCCAGATCGTCGTGCTCCGCCAGCGCCACGTTCTGCAGCGGCGTACCGGCGCCGATCGCGTCGACGCCGAGCCGGCGCGTGAGCGCGGCCTGAGCCAGATCGGAGCGGGTGTAGATGCTCGCCATCGACATCCGTCCGGTGTTGATCAGCGTGCGGCCGAAGGGATGATGACGGGCCAGGTCGATCGTGGCCTTGCGGATCATCCGTTCGGCCGGCGTGCGGGGCGACAGGAAGCGCGCCGTACGATTGGTGACCAGCACGTTGTGCTCGGCGCCTTCGCGTCGTTCGCTGTCGTAGGTGTCCAGCAGCGATTCGTCGGCCCAGCCCCGCTGGACCCACTGCAGCTTCCAGATCAGGTTGTCGGCGTCCTGGATGCCGCTGTTGCCCCCGCGCGCACCGAAGGGGCTCATTCCATGGGCACAATCGCCGACGAAGAAGACCGGCCCGGCACGGAATCGCTCCATCACGTGGCTGCGATAGCTGTACGGGCCGACCCAGACGAGTTCGTAGTCGACGTCGTCGCCGAACTGTTCGCGCAGCCGCTCGGCCACCACCTCGGGGCGGCTGACCGCTTCCGGATCGCAGTCCGGATCCATCTGGTAGTCCAGCCGCCAGACGTCGTCCCCCATCAGATGCTGCCAGACGGCGCGATTCTGGTTGAACGGGGCTTCGATCCAGGTCCATCGTTCGGTCTTCGGTCGCTGGCGAAAGCGGACATCCGAAATGCACCAGCGATCGACCCCGACCTCCGCCCGTGTATTCTGGCCAAGCATCTTGCGCAGGGGGCTCGCGACGCCGCTGGCGTCGATGACATGCCGGCCCTTGATCCGGTACTCCCCGGCCGGCGTCTGCACCGTCAGTTCCGCGCCTTCATCGAGCAGCCGGATGCCGGTCACGCGGCTCTTCCAGCGAAGGTCGACCGTGTCCGATTCCAGGATCCGGTCGACCAGGTACCACTCGATGTAGAACTGCTGGATGTTGATGAAAGCCGGCTGGCTGGAATAGCTGTGGGTGGTCTGCGTGGCCAGGTCGAAACTGTAGACCTCGTCCTCGCCGGCCAGCGTGCGCCCGACGAACCACTGGATGCCCTTGTCTTTGACGCGCTGGTAGATGCCCAACCGGCTGAGGATCTCGAGGGTGCGCTGGGCATAGCAGATGCCCCGGGACGAAGCGCCGCGCACGCCGACGGTGTCGTCCTCGTCCAGGACGACCGAGGGAATGCCACGGACCGCGCAATCGCAGGCGGCGGCAAGGCCGGCGAGTCCGCCTCCCACGATGATCAGCGGATAGACCCGGCCGGCGATATCCGACGTCCCGCCCTGACTGTCGGCGGTCCCGGCGGTCGCCAGTTCAGGCGGCACGCGGAACTCGAAAGTCGGCAGGACGTAGCCGGTCCCGGACATGGGCGCCGACTCGGCGCTCACAGCGTCATGGCGAAGGCCGCGATTTCGTCGGCGACCTGCGCGACCAGATCCGGCCGGCCGACCAGGTAGTGGTCGCCGCCATGGATATCGACATTGCGCACACGCGTGCCCGCCGCATCCATCCACAGCTTCACGGTGCTCGGGAAGACGCTCTGATCGGCACAGTAGGTCAGGTGCAGCACCGGCACCGAGGTGCGTGCGAGATTGTCCGGTCCGTCCGCCTGGGAGCGCGAGGACCATTGACTCATGAAACTGTTCAGGGTGTTGAAGCGGCCCATGGAGTTGGCCGCCAGATTGACGGCGTTCGGGTCACCCCAGACACTGCCGGGTTTACGCTCGTTGGGATCGATGCTCAGGTCGATGAATCGTGGCTCGGCATGGGTCCGGTGGAGCACGAAGGACTGATCGACCTGCGCCCCGTCGGCGCGCCGCAGTCGTTCGAGCCGGTCGGTGACCCAGGCTTCGATCCGCTCGAAGCGCCGTTGCTGGCCCTGCCTGAAACGTGCGAGGAAAACCTCGTCCAGCGGCAAAGAACGCGGCGTGTTGTACAAGTCCAGTTCCGGGTCGCTCTGCGTCGGGTCGTTGTCGTCGACCACGGCCGGATCGATCCACTCCTTCAGCAGACGCGTCCGGCCGGCATGCGCCGCCGCCAGCGCGATGCCGTCGACCGGCGGCAGCTCGGCCTCCGCGAGCGCGATCGGCGCACCGTGCGCAAGATGCGTCAGCGTGAGATTTTCCGCCTGGGCCTGGTAGAAACTGACCAGCGCGGCGCCGCCCGAATTGCCTATCAGCATGACCTTGCGATAACCAAGCGCCCGCAACTGCTGGATGCCGGCCCCCAGATCCTGGATCACCCGCTCCATCAGCAGCGTCGCATCGTTGTTGACGTAGCGGGTGTTCAGCCCCATGCACGAGACGCCGCGCTCGGCCAGCGGCTCGATCAGGTAATGGCCATGGAAGTTCGATGCCGGGTGGATCACGATC
>JBBRJB010000224.1:0-5461 GCA_038220085.1 Burkholderiales bacterium | reverse complement strand
CAGGGCGCCCTCGCGCCAGAGCGCGAGCGAGCCGACGAACGTCATCCAGATAAAGAGCAGCTCAATCAGTTCGTCATATCCGGACAATTTGACCAGCGGCAGCATGCGTTGCACGATCCCAAGCGACAGCAGCAGGAAGAGGCCCAGGAGGCAGCCGATGACAACCCGGCGACAGGTCTGCGCAACCGCCCGGTCCGCGCGCAGGAGCAGTTCCCGCATCATCGGACCAGCCCGTATCCGAGCGTGTTCGGCAGCCAGGTCGAGATCGCCGGCAGGTAGGTCACCAGCGCGAGGATCCCGAGGAGTGCCAGGAGATAAGGCGCCAGTTCCCGGGTGATTTCGCCGACCGGCACCTGCGCAATGCCGGAGACGACATACAGGCACAGGCCCACCGGCGGGGTCACCAGTCCGACCATCAGATTGAGCACCATGATCACGCCGAAGTGCACTGGATCGACACCGATCGCGGCCATCACCGGCGCGAGGATCGGATAGGCGATGATCAGGATCGCGATCGCCTCGAGAAACATCCCGAGGACCAGCAGCACCAGGTTGACGATCAGCAGGATGACCCAGGGTTCGCCGGAAAGGCTCATCAGCGATTGCAGGATGGCGTTGGGCACCTGCTGCTGGATCATCACCCAGCCGAACGGCGCGGACATCGCGATGATCAGCATCACCTGGGCGGTCTGCCGTCCAGCGTCCCACAGGGTATCCCAGAACTGCGGGCCGGCCAGTTCGCGATAGACGAAGCGGCCCAGGATGAATGCACAGGCCGCTGCGATGACGGCGGCCTCGGTCGGCGTGGCGATGCCTGTGAAGATCACGACGAGGATCAGCGGCGGCAATGCCAGGGCGGGCGCCGCGCGCGCGACCGTGCGCAGGGCGTCCCGCAACGGTGGCAGGCCGGCCGAACGCGGCAATTGCAGGCGTTCGGCGACGACTGCGATCGCGGCCATCAGGCCGAGACCCATCAGCAAGCCGGGCACGATACCGGCCAGGAACAGCGCCCCCACCGACACGTTGGCAAGGCTGCCGTAGATCACGAAGGGGATGCTCGGCGGGATGATGGGTCCGATCGTCGCTGAGACGGCGGTAATGGTGGCGGCATAGCGTGCCGTATACCCGTCCTTGACCATCGCCCGGATCTCGATCACCCCCAGGCCGGCAGCGTCGGCCACCGCCGAGCCCGACATGCCGGCGAAGATCATGCTGCCGATCACGTTGACGTGCGCCAGGCCGCCGCGGATCCGGCCCACCAGGAGGTTCGCGACCGCGAATATCCGCTCGGTCGTGCCACCGACATTCATCAGGTTACCGGCCAGGATGAAGAACGGAATTGCCAGCAGGGGAAAGGAGGTGGTGGCGGCGTAGGCGCGCTGGATGAAGATGACCAGGATATCGGGACCGGAGGTCGCCACCATGGTCACCGCGGCCACGACCGCGAGACCGCCCGCAATCGGCACTCCCGCCAGGATCGTGAGGCAGACGGAGAGCAGCAGTCCTGCGATCAGCATCGGCCGTGATCAGCTGTGTCAGGCGCGGGCGGCGCTCACCAGCTTGGTCCAGGCATTCCAGGTGTCGTCGCCGATGTTCTTCCGGAGCACTGCGTAGGCCGGCTCCATCTTGGCGCGAAACGGCGCGACGTCGGGACGGGTCACCGCCACCCCGGCCTTCTGCATCTGGGCGAGGAATTCGTCCTCCCGGTCCTGGACGCCTTTGCGGGCGGCTGCTCCGGCGGTCGTCGCCTCTTCGACGATGATTTTGCGCTGCTGCTCGTCCAGCTTGTTCTTCCATGAGCGCGGATTGGCGGCGAACATGATCGACGCGTAGATGTGGCGCGTCAGCGCAATGTGGCTCTGCACCTCGAAGAACTTGGCCGCGAAGGTCGTCCCGATCGGGTTGTCCTGGCCATCGACCGTCTTGTTGGCCAAGGCGAGGTACACCTCCTGGAAAGCGACCGTCTGGGTGTTGGCGCCGAGCGCCTCGAAGGCGGCCTTGATTGCCAGTTCCGGCGGCACACGAATCTTCAGGCCGGCCACGTCCTCCGGGGTGTTGACCGGGCGGCGGCTGTTGGACAACGCCCGGAATCCCCACTCGAAATTGGCGATCCAGCTGAATCCGGCCGTAGCCAGTTGCTGCTCGATCCAGTCGCGGGCGGTGACGTCCAGTGTGCGATGGGCGTGCGCGTAGCTGTCGAACTGGTAGGGGATGTTGATGACACCGATCGACTTCGAGATCGCCTCGATGTTGGCCGGATTCATCAGGATCATGTCGATCGCGCCGAGCCGTGTCTGCTGGGCGGTCTCGACCGGCGAGCCGAGGGCATTGTTTGGAAACAGGGTGATTCTGACCGCCCCGTTGGTGCGTTCGGCAATCCGAGCCACCATTTTCTCGGCCTCGATATGGACCGGGTGCGAGAGGTCGGCGGGATGGGTCAGCCGCAACTCGACCGCGGCTCGAGCAGTTGTCAGGAAGGGCACGCACGCCCCTGCCGCGCCTGCTTTCAGAATTGAACGCCGGGTAACCACCGTTTTTGACTGCATGTCTCCTCCTTCCTCTTCTTCGGGTGCGTGCAATCTTGCATTCAAGATGCCGCGGCGTCAAGCATTTGCAGATCCTCAGATGGGAGGCTCGGGTCCGGTATCACCAGGCGCTTCCCCCTTGAGCGCGGCGACCACGACCCACAGGCCGTTGCATACATGCTGGCGCATCAGCGCCGCCACGCCGTCGGCGTCACGCTCCGCGAGCCTCGCAAGAATTTCCGCGTGCTCGTCGGTAGCCTTCTGCCAGCGTGTCGGCCACAGGTTGGATGCATAGCGCGCGCGATCGACACGCAGGGCCAGGAGATCCCAGACCCACAACAGCACCGGATTGTCCGCGCATTCCAGGATCCGGCGGTGGAACGCCTTGTTCGCCGCGAAATAGCCGGGCAACTCGTTGCGTGCGTGGTGGCGCAGCATTGTGTAGTGCAGGATCCCCAGTTCCGCGACCTGGGCGTCGCTGACCCGCTTGGCCGCCAGTTCGCCGGCGAGTGCTTCGATCGTCGATACCACCTCGATCAGGGCTGCAGTCTGGCCGGCATCCATCGGCGCCACCACCGGCGATCGATTCGGCGAGGCGTCGAGCAGGCCTTCCTGGATCAGCGACTTGATCGCCTCGCGCACCGGCGTGCGGGACACATTTAAGCGCTCGCACAATTCGCGCTCGTTGAGACGCTGGCCGGGCGCAAGCGCACCGGTGACGATCATGTCCCGGATCATCGATACGGCGGTGCTGTGGCGGTCGCCCTTGCGGGGACGGGATCCGGTCCCGTCGCTCGGCGCCGTAGGGTCGAGCGGGGAGGGCGGTGACCGGGACGCTGGCATAACGTTCCTCTGACAAACGTTATTCCAGTTTGACAGCAGTGCACTCTTGTATGCAAGAATATCCATATGAACCTACAGCAGATCTTCCAGCGTTTCGCACCTTCTGCGGCCACCGCACTGCCGGTCGGCCTGGTGGGTGCCGGGGAATTCGGGGCCACGTTCGTCGCGCAGGCGGCACGCATGTCCGGACTCGAGGTGATCGCCATTTGCGATCGCGATCCGGCACGTGCCCGCGCCGCCGCGATCGCTGCCGGCCACCCGGCCGAGCGTGTGCGTCAGTGCGCCGACCTGGCGGCGGCGCAGGCGGCGGTGCAGGCCGGCGTGCTTGCGATCGTCGACTCCGCACAGACGCTGGTCGCACTGCCGCTGGTGGCGGTGCTGGAGGCGACCGGCGATCCGGACGGCGCCGCGGCATGCGCGCTGGCGGCGATCGAGGCCGGTCGCCACGTGGTCATCGCCACGAAGGAAGCCGAGATCGTCGTCGGCCCGGAACTTGCGCGGCGTGCGGCCGAGCGCGGCGTGGTGCACTCACCCGTCGACGGTGATCAGCCGAGCCTCCTGATCGGCCTGGTCGGCTGGGCGCGCATGCTTGGCCTTCCGGTCGTCTGCGCGGGCAAGTCCAGTGAATCGGATTTCGTCTGGAACGAGCAGGACAAGACCGTGTCCGCGTGGGGTCGGGCGGAAGCGGCGCAGGACTTCGGGCAGTTCTTCCCGCTCCAGGATCTCGGCACCCTCGCCGGCCGCAGCAGGCTGTCCTATGCGCGTACGACCGTACCCGATCTCTGCGAGTTGGGCATCGTCGCGAACCATACCGGCCTGATGCCGGACTGCGCAAGCCTGCACGCGCCGATTGCGCGCACCATCGAGCTACCGACCTTGTTCAGGCCGCGCGCGGAGGGCGGATTGCTGGCCGGCGCCGGCCGCGTCGACATGTTCAATTGCCTGCGGCGGCCGGACGAATTGAGCTTCGCCGGTGGCGTGTTCGTCGTGGTCGAGGCACCGGATCAGGCGACCGGACGCCTGTTCGCGGCCAAGGGCATGCCGACCTGTCCCCGGAACCGCCATGTGCTCCTGCATAACCCGGTTCATCTGCTCGGCGCCGAAGCTGCGATGTCGATGCTGTCTGCGGTACAACTCGGCTGTTCGACCGGCGGCGCCGACGTCCGGCCGACCGTCGATCTGGTTGCATTCGCGGCGCGGGACCTCGAACCGGGCGAGGTGATGACAATGGGCGTGTGCCATGAAATCCCCGCGCTCGATTACGCGCTGCAGGCGGCACGTCCCCTGGGAGCCGACGCGCCCCTGCCGTATTACCTGGCGCCGGGGGCTCGCATCCGCCGGCAGGTTGGACGCGGCCGGCCACTGAACTGCGCCGATGTGGACCTGCCGTCGGATTCCACCTTGTTGCGGCTCAGGCAGGCGCAGGACACGCGGTTCTTCGGTTGACCGGTGGGCGGCATCGGCGTGAAGACTGCTTCCACGAAACCGGCATACGGTGTACTTTCCACGACTGACCTTCCCACGACTGACCTTCCCACGACTGACCTTTCCCCGAGTGACCTTCCCACAGAAAATCTTTCCAGGATAGAGCGCATCGCGGGCGTGCCGGTGGCAGCGCCAGCGAGAACGTTCTTCCGAGAGATCCCAGGAGACAATACAGATGAAGACCCGATTCACGACGGCCGCGGCCGCGGCCGCTGCTGCGCTTGCATTGTTCTGTGCAGGCGTGCAGGCCCAGACGAACATCCGCTTCGCGGACACCCTTTCAGCCAACGATACGCATAACCAGGCGGCGCGCCACATGGCGGAACTCCTGCAGAAGAAGACCGGCGGCAAGCTCACGATGAGCGTGCACCCGGCGGGGGAGCTGGGTAGCGACGGCGCCATCCTGGAAGGAGTCCGGCTCGGTTCGATCGACATCGGCATGACCGGCAACCCGTTCTTCACGCAGTTCGCGCCGCGTCTGAACGTCATGGATCTGCCTTACCTGTTTCGCGATGCGGCCCATGCCCACAAGGTAATGGACGGGCCGATTGGCGAGGGCCTGCTCAAGGACCTGGAACGCAACCGCATGAAGGGCCTGGCCTTCTGGG
>JBBRJB010000223.1:0-5468 GCA_038220085.1 Burkholderiales bacterium | reverse complement strand
CGGCCACTGGGAGAACCACCAGACCCACGGCCGCATTTGGTACCCGGCGGGTGTCGACGCCGCGTGGGAGCCCTACCGGGACGGCCGCTGGACTGAAATCCAGCCATGGGGCATCGTCTGGGTAGCCGCCGCGCCCTGGGGCTTCGCCACCTCCTGGTACGGTCGCTGGCAGCGGACGGATAATCGCTGGGGTTGGATTCCCGGGGCGCGCACGGGCCGACCCGTTTTTCACCCGCCGGCCGCTTTCGCTCCGCCCCCGCCGCAGGGTCCAGGGGCCGGCCCCGTATGGTGGCCCGATCCAGGCCGGGGAGTTGCGCCGGTGAGGCAGCCGTCGCAGCCCGCAGCGCTCCCGCCGCGATTCGCACCCGCGCCCTCCGGTGGCTTCGCACTGCCCCCACGCGATTTTCCGCAGCCGTCACGAGACGTTGCGAACCCGTCCCGCGATTTTCCGACGCCGTCGCGCGACTGGCCTTCGCCCGCCGGGCGAGGGCTCGGCCCGCCGGCGTCGCTTCTGCCCGGCCAGGTGCCAGGCGCAGCGCGAATGGTGATAAAACCGCAGGGCGATCCGGCCGGTGGCTGGAAAAGAGCAACACAATAGGCTCCTCACCGCCACCGTTCATTCCTGCAGGATCAGTCATGCTCGCGATGTCCGCTCTCTTCTCCGCGATGCGGGCCCGTATCGGCGCCGCGATCGGCAGCTTCCTGATTCTGGCCACCCTGGCCCTGCCCGCCGGCGCGGAGGTCATCGGCGAGGTGGACACGGCATTCCGCTGGCTGGGCAAGGATGACCGGGTGGTGGTCGAGGCCTTCGACGACCCGAAGGTGCAAGGGGTAACCTGTTTCGTGTCGAGGGCGCGCACCGGCGGCGTGAAAGGTACGATCGGTCTGGCTGAAGACACGTCCGACGCATCGATCGCCTGCCGCCAGATCGGCGACACCATCAGCTTCACCGGCAAGCTGCCCGCTCAGGAGGATGTGTTCACACAGCGGACTTCGATCCTGTTCAAGCGCCTGCACGTGGTGCGTATCGTCGACCGCAAGCGCAACACGCTGGTCTATCTCACCTACTCCGACAAGCTGATCGACGGTAGTCCGAAGAATGCGGTCACCGCAGTGGCTGTGCCGGCGGCTTCCCCCATACCGGCCGAATGACCCCGATCATCGGGCATGTGGGTTGCCGCGCTCCCGCCCCGTCCCCGTCCATCCAACACAAGGAATCCTCGATCATGCTGAAATCGCACGCGAAGTACCAATCCGCCTGCCAGGTCATGCTCTGCGCAGCCGTCGCCTTGACGGGCACCGCGGCGGTTGCCGCGATAGACGATCACTCCGGCGATGCGATGGCTAAGCTGCAGCCGACCAAGGGGTCGTCCGTGACGGGAACCGTCAGCTTCAAGTCCGCCGGCACGGACGGCGTGCGCATTGTAGTGTCGGTCACCGGCCTGGAGCCGAACTCGGTGCATGGACTGCACGTGCACGAGAAGGGCGACTGCAGCGCACCGGACGCCACCAGTGCCGGCGGCCATTTCTCCCTGCCGGGACAGGAGCATGGCGCGCATGAAGGAAAGTCGCACCACGCCGGAGACCTCGGCAACCTCACGGCCGACGCCAGCGGCAAGGGCAGCCTCACGCTGACAGTGCCGGACGCCAAACTGACCGTGGCACCCGGGCCGATGAGTGTCGTCGGCCGCGCGGTCGTCGTCCACGCCGGGCCGGATGACCTCAAGAGCCAGCCGGCCGGCAACTCCGGGCCGCGTATCGCGTGCGGCGTCATAGACCGGGAAACGGTGAGGGACGGCAAGGCGCCCATGCAGAAGCAGTAACGCGACCTCCGGACAAGATCTCCGGGCACGGGGCAGGGCAGCCGTCAGCTTGCGGAGTCTGGCGGTGGCGACGCCAGCAAGGCGGATAGCGTCTGCAGCGTGTCCGCTTGCGGCACGGTCTTGTCCCGACGCCAGCGAAGCATGCGGGGAAACCGCACGGCAATGCCGCTCTTGTGACGGCTGCTTCGCGCAATGCCCTCGAATCCCAACTCGAAGACCAGGCTGGGGGTGACGCTGTGCACCGGCCCGAACTTCTCGACGGTCGTGCGGCGCACGATCGCATCGACTTCCGCCAGTTCGGCATCGGTCAACCCCGAATACGCCTTGGCGAATGGCACCAACCGCGCATCGTCTGTCTCAGGATTTCCGTCCCAGACGGCGAACGTGTAGTCGCTGAAGAGCCCGGCCCGCCGTCCGTGGCCACGCTGGGCGTAGATCAGGACTGCGTCGATGGTGAACGGGTCCACCTTCCATTTCCACCAGATGCCGGTGCTCACCGTTCGGCCGACGCCATAGCCGGCCCGCACCGACTTGAGCATCATGCCTTCGACACCCAGGCTGCGCGATGCAGCGCGCTGCGATGCCAGGCTCTCCCAATCGTCTGCCCCGAGCAGCGGGGAAATCTGGAGCGCCGATGTGCCTTCGCGAGAGGCCGTCAAGGGCTCCGCCGTCCGCACGTCGTCGATCAGTCGTTCCAGCAGCAGGCGCCGCTGCCCTTGACTCCGGGTACGGCAGTCCTGCCCTTGCCATTCGATCAGGTCGAACGCCAGCAGACACACCGGATTGTCTTTCAGGAGCCTGGCCGACAGCTTCTTGCGTCCGAGGCGTTGCTGCAGCAGGGCGAAGGGCTGGACGCGCCCGCCCCGCCAGGCAACGATTTCGCCATCGAGCACCGTACCGTCGGGCAGCGCGCCCGCGATGGAGGCCACTTCCGGAAACCGGTCGGTGACCAGTTCCTCGCCGCGCGACCACAGGGCGACCTGACCTGCCCGCTTGACCAGCTGCGCGCGGATTCCGTCCCATTTCCATTCGATGAGCCACTCGGACGGCGACCCCAGCAGGTCGGGGAATCGCTCGATCGGCTGCTGCAGCGACTGCGCCAGGAAGAAGGGATACGGGTGGATACTGCTCCTCGGATCGTTTTCCTGCGTGGATCCGGGTGTGATCAATCGTTCGAAGTCGATCGCCCGAGGACGATTGGCGATATCGGTGTAGCCGACCAGGCGGTGCGCAATATGCCGGGCATCGACCCCGGAAACTGCGGCAAGTGCCCGTGTCACCAGCAGGCGCGAGACGCCCACCCGGAAATTTCCGGTGATCAGCTTGCCGCAAACGAAGCGGGCCCGGGAATCGAGCTCTGCCCACCAGGCGGTCAGGTTCTGGATGACCTCCTCGCCGGGCATGCTACGCAGGGGTAGCAGTCGCGTCTGCATCCAGTCCGCAAGGCTGGCAGTTGACATGGTCGCGCCCGGCGCCGCGGGGGGCACCAGCAGGGCGATCGTCTCGGCGGTGTCTCCCACCGCCTGGTAGCACTCCTCGACCAGCCAGGAGGGCATGGCCGAAGCGTGCCGGGCGAACTCGCGCAGCACCTTGGCAGGTACCAGTTGCCGGGGCTTGCCGCCGCCCAGGAAATAGACGGCCCAGGCCGCGTCGGCAGGGCCAGCCGACTCGAAATAATCGACCAGGGCGGCGAGCTTGGCGTTGCTGGAGGTGGTTTCGTCCAGCCGGCTGTAGAGGGCGGCGAAGCGATTCATCCAGGACCCTGGTCTTGCTCACCGTACCGGGTCTCGGATCCGCTCGCCTGCAGGCCCTGGTCCCGGAGCCAGCGCACCAGCGTGTCGACGCTGCCATGCGTGACCACCACCCGTTCGGCGCCGGTTGCGGCGATCGCCGCCTGCAAGCCCGGCCAATCCGCGTGATCCGACAGCACGAATCCGCGATCGACGCCGCGACGCCGCCGGTTTCCACGCAACAGCATCCAGCCGCTGGCGAATGCGTCCGCATGCTCGCCGACCCGACGGATCCAGGGCGTGCCGCCGGCCGACGGCGGCGCCAGTATCAGGGCACGCCGGATGATGTCGGTGTCCGACACTTCAGTCAGCAGGCGGGTCGGCGCCAGTGCGACACCGCTTTCCTGGTAGGCCTCATTGAGCGGCGCCACGGCGCCATGCACGAGAACCGGGCGATCAGCGGTGTCCAGGCCGTGCAGGATCCGCTGTGCCTTGCCGAAGGCGTAGCAGTACAGCACGCTGGCCCGTCCCGCATCGGCGTTCGTCCGCCACCACTCGTCGATTCCGGCGAAGACCTGCGCCTGCGGCAGCCAGCGGTAGATCGGCAGTCCGAAGGTCGATTCGGTGACGAAGGTATGGCAGCGAACCGGTTCGAACGGAGTGCAGGTGCCGTCGTCCTCCAGCTTGTAGTCACCGGAAACGACCCAGACCTCCCCTTCAAGCTCCAGTCGGACCTGTGCCGAGCCGAGGACATGGCCGGCCGGATGAAAACTCAGGCGCACACCATGGTGTGCGAGGACCTGGCCATAGGGAAGCACCTGCAGGTCGATATCGCCGAGTCGCGCGCGCAGCGCCGAGTCGCCGGGGGCGGCGGCAAGATAGTGGCGGTTACCGCGTCGTGCGTGGTCGCTGTGGGCGTGTGTGAGGACAGCCCGGTCGACCGGGCGCCAGGGATCGATGTAGAAATTCCCGGCCGGACAGTACAGACCCTCCGGGCGGGCGATCACGAGATCCATGCGGTGAAACTATCGGCAGGTCACAAGAAAAAAGCCCCGGCGAGCCGGGGCTTTCAGTACAACCAGACTTCAAGCGCAGCGAGGCGCCGCTAGCTTACAAAATCTGGATGTTCGCAGCCTGTTTACCCTTGGGGCCGGTGACCACGTCAAAGGAGACCTTCTGATTCTCTTGCAGGGACTTGAAACCCGTACCCTGGATTGCGGAGTGATGTGCGAAAAGGTCTTCGCCGCCACCGTCCGGACTGATGAAACCGAAACCTTTCGAGTCATTGAACCACTTAACTGTACCTGTACTCACTTACTTTCCTAACAAAGATTATTCCGACCGTGGGCCGGATGCATTAGTCAATGCAGAGGCCAGTATGACAGAGTTCGGCGATATGTGAGCCAACTTTCGCCCGCGTCCGGGTTATCCAGGGGATAAACGGCAGTCCGCAGGGCCGTTAGGGATACCTTTCAGGTCATCATCCGGTCCAGAGCCTGCCTGAATTCGCCGGGGATCGGCAGGGCGGCGAGCCGGCCGCCTTGCTCGGGCAGGCGCACCCCGATGAAGCGAGTCTGCCACCCTTGTACCAGGACCTCGCCATCGCGTCGGATGCAGTGATCGAGAAGGAACATCTTGGGACGCCATAGCCGGATACGGGTCTCTACGCGCAGGCGATCGTTGATCGTCGCCGGACGCAGGAAGCGCGCGCCTGCCTCGGCAAGCGGGAATCCAAGCCAGTCCCGGTCCCGTCGCACCTGAGTCAATTCATAGCCGGCGGCCTCACACAGGTCATGGGTGGCTTGGTCGAACCAGCGATAGAAGTTGGGAAAGTACACGATGTTGGCGGGATCGCAGTCACCAAAGGTAACCCGTACGGTCGTCGCGAAGCACGGGCCCTCAAGCACCGCAGTAT
>JBBRJB010000222.1:0-5506 GCA_038220085.1 Burkholderiales bacterium | reverse complement strand
CACGTTCAGTACGAGGGGCAGGATCGAGGTACCGGAGATCGGCTCAAAATCCTTGAGCGGATCGTAGGGCAGCTTCTCGAACAGACTGACGTTGACCGCATGTGGTCCGTTGCCAGTCATCAGCAGCGTATACCCGTCCGGCGTCGCCTTGGCGACGATGTCCGCGCCGATGATGCCCGATGCACCCCCCTTGTTGTCTACGACGAACGGCTGACCGAGCGCCCGTGTCAAGTGGTCGGCAACTATCCTGGCAACGATGTCGGTTGCCCCACCCGGGGCGAACGGGACCACGATCCTGACGGCTCGCGACGGGTAGGATTGCGCTGCGGCGGGATCATGACCGATCAGAAGCACGGCCGTGAGTGCGAGGAACAAGGAGAAGAGTAAGCGACGCATAAATGATCCCTGCCAGGAGTTTGTCGGGAAAGCGCAGCCCTGCGGGTGCGGCCGCGCCATCTGACGGGTTGGTCTGAAGAAACAGTCACATAAGTGATGGGTCACCCTGCTTCGGGCCGGGCGACACCCTTGAGCGTGGCCCGGTGCATGACTCGCCGGGTCTGTGGTGCCGATTCATCGACGTAGTCGAGGACCGCGTAGTGCTGGGTCGCGCGATTGTCCCAGGCTGCGATCGAGTTCGGCTTCCAGCGGAAGCGGACCTGGTATTCAGGCAGAGTCACCTGATTGAAAAGCAGCGTCAGCAGCGCGTCGCCTTCGGGACGCCGGATGAACTTGCCAGTGTAGGTGTTGGTGAAGTGAGTGGTGAAGATGCGGTTGACGAACAGCACCTTCTCGCCGGTTTCCGGGTGGGTCACGACGACCGGATGCTCGATCGGCGGGTAGTCCTGACGCAGTTTCGCCAACTGCCCTGCGTCGAGCCGGTGCGCGAACACCGGGACCGCATCATGGACCGCAACCAGCCCGTCGATCTTCTCTTTGACCTCGTCCGACAGACCGCGGTAGGCGGCAGCCATGTTGACCCAGATGGTGTCGCCACCGACCGGCGGCAACTCGACCGCGCGCAACACCGCCCCCATCGGCGGCACTGCCCGGAAGGTCATGTCGGTGTGAAACTCGTTCTCGGAATTCTTTCTCGTTTCTCCACGCGCAAGCAGCATCAGCTCCGGGTGCCCTGGCACCGACGGCGACACAGGGTGGGGCTCGAGATCGCTGAAGCATCTGGCGAAGCGAACATGCTGCTCGCCGGTGACCATCTGATCGCGGAAGAAGATGACCTTGTACTGCAGCCAGGCCTGCCGGATCTCGGTCAGCACCTCGGGCAGCAGCGGCTGCGACAGGTCGACACCGTCAATCTCGGCACCGATGTTGACAGTAACAGGCGAGACGCCGATGTGACGATACTGGGGATTAAGCTTCAGGTTGACGGGTGCGTTCATGACTCAGAGATTGGTTCGTGCCAGCATTTGTGGCGAATGGCGGGCGCCCTGCACGGCAGCGACCAACGAGCGATCAAGTGCCTGACGCGCGGCCGGCGACAGGGTGAGACCGGCGGCGGCCGCGTTTTCGGTCAGACGGGCCTCGCTGCGAGTGCCCGGAATCGCGATGACATGCTCATCGCGCGACAGCACCCAGGCGAGCGCCAGCTGGGCTAGCGTCATCTGTTCGGTGCCCGCGATCTGGCGAAGGCCCTGGACCAGCGCCAGATTGCCGTCGAGATGGGCCGCGTCGAAACGCGGAATGCCGGCCCGGATGTCGCCGGGCCCGAAGGCCTGGTCGGCCATCATTGCGCCACCCAGCATACCGCGGCCGAGGGGGCTGTAGGCGACGAACAGCGCGCCCAGCTTGCGACAGAGAGGAATGATCTCGGCCTCGGCCTCCCGGTAGCTCAGTGAATATTCAGTCTGCACGGCCGCAATCGGATGGACGCGATGGGCCCGCAGCAGCGTGTCGGGTGCCACTTCCGACAAACCGATCGCCCGCACCTTGCCCGCCGACACCAGATCGGCGAGCGCACCGACCGAATCCTCGATCGGCACGGCCGGATCGACCCGGTGCAGGTAGTACAGATCGATGCAATCGATACCGAGTCGCCGCAGGCTGTCCTCGCAGGCCTGGCGCAGATAGCGGGGGCTGCCGTCATTGGACGCCCGGTTGTCAGCGGTCCGGGTCGCGCCGCCCTTGGTCGCGAGCACGACCTCGCCACGATGCGCCTTCAGCACGCGCCCTAATAGTCGCTCATTGGCGCCGGCACCGTAGACGTCAGCGGTGTCGAAGTGGGTGATGCCGAGGTCGATCGCTTTCTCCAGCACGCGGGCGGCTTCTGACTCCTCGGCGGCTCCGTAGGCACCGGCCAGCGCCATGCAGCCGAGGCCGATGACAGTGACGTCGGTGGAGCCCGGGCCAGCGGCACCATCGCACCCCCCGCCCGTAGGCACCACCACGGACCTCATCGCCACAGTCTCCCTTGGAATCTTCCGCGCGGCATGCTCATCGACTTCATTTCGAGCGCCCTAGTTGATCGTCGCACCGGATGCCTTGACGACCTCGGCCCATTTAGTGATCTCGCTGCGGACCTGATCTTCGAGTTCCTTCTGGGTGCCGCCTTCGATGATCATGCCCATCGTCTCCATCCGCTTGCGGACGTCCGGCAGTTCCAGTACGTGATTGATGTCGGTGTTGAGCTTCGCGGCAATCGCCGGTGGCGTGCCGGCCGGCGACCAGATGCCGAACCAGACGCCAGTCTGGAAACCGGGAATGGTCTCGGCCAGGGCCGGCAGGTTCGGCATCGCCGGGATCCGCTTCTTGCTGGTCACGCCCATTCCGACCAGGCGGCCCGACTTGACCTGCGGGATCGAGCCCGACAGGTTCTCAAACATCATCTGCGTATCGCCACTGATCACGCCGTGCACCGCCTCCGGCGCACCCCGGTACGGGACATGCACCATGCTCGTCTTGGTCAGCGTCTTGAACAACTCACCCGCCAGATGGGTACTAGTGCCGTTACCGCCGGACGAGAAATTGAACTTGCCCGGATTGGCCTTCAGATAGTCGATGAACTCGGGCAACGTCTTGGCCGGAACCGACGGATTAACCAGCAGGATGTGCGGCGAACTGGCGACCCGCACGATCTGCGTGAAGTCCTTCAGAGGGTCATACGGCATGTTCGCGTACAGACTCGGATTGATCGCGTGCGAACTGGTCGAGCCGATCAGGATCGTGTAGCCGTCCGGGGCCGCCGCTGCGACTGTTGCCGAACCGGTATTGCCGCCGGCGCCTGGCCGGTTCTCGACCACGACCGGCTGGCCCCACATCTTCGCCAGTTCCGCGGCGATGATGCGGGCCATCAGGTCCCCCGCGCCACCCGGTGTGAACGGTACGACGAAGGCGACCCGCTTCGACGGATAGTCGTCGGGCTGGGCCTGCGCACCGGCTCCGAAAGTCAGCACAGCGCTGACAACTGCTGTAGCGATCCAGGTCTTCAAGTTGTCTCCTCTGCCCCTTCCTTCTGCGGGCAAGCATGGTGGTTGGCGTGCCAGAACGACAGGCGCGAAGCCGTTGGCAGGACCGTAGGCGTACTAGAAAGGCACATCACCTTCGACAGTCGTGCGTCGCATCAGCCGGCGATATCGATCATCGAATTCGGTGGCCCGGTGCATCGTGCCCCGGTTGTCCCAGAACACCAGATCGCCGGCCTGCCACTTGTGGCGATAGATGAACTGGGGCTGGCTCGCGAACTGGCTGACCTCGACCACCAGTTGCCGACCAGCAGCCTCCTCCATGCCTTCCATCGTCCGGGTCAGGCCTTCGCTGACGTAGATACCCTTGCGACCGGAGACCGGATGGGTGCGCAGCGCCGGATGAGTGACAGGCGGAGCCTGGGCCTTCTCGGCCTCGGTCAGCGGATTGCGATGCGATAGATAAGTTGCGTAGTGCCACGCATAGTCATGGACGCCGCGCAATCCCGCGAGATGCACGCGCAGGGACTCGGGCAGCGCGTCGTGAGCCGCCAGCGTGCTGGCGAATTCGGTGTCGGCCCCTTCGGGCGGACACTCGACGCCGTAGAGCATCGAACCAAGCATCGGCCGCGGAAAGTACGACATGTCGGAATGCCAGATCATGCCGGCACGATCGGCGCCGAGCTTCTCACCCTTGTCATTGACGACGTTAGAGATGTAGGTGACTTCAGGGAAGTCAGTGACGCTGAAGCGCCTGACAATGTGACCCACCAAGCGGCCGAAGCGCGACGCGAAGTCGACATGCATCGCCGGTGGCAGGTCCTGCGACCGGAACACGATGACACTGTGGTCGACGAGTGCCTGGTTGATGTCAAGGTATTCCTCGTTGATGATCGGCCGCGACAGGTCGACACCCGTGATTTCGGCACCAATTGAATCGGTCAAACGGCGAACGCCGATGCCGGCATGGACTCCCCGGTATTGCTCCGGCCCCGCAGGTCCTGAACCGCCCCGCCCTGCTCCTGTCATCACACCCGACATCGTCTGTCTCCCTGTCGGCACCATCGATCAAAGTCACCATTATTGTCTACATATTGTCGACAATCTATCGGATGACTGGACGAGCGTCAACCAGCACGGCGACACCAGCACGGCGACGTCAGGCGGCAGAAATCCGCGAGAGTGCGAAACGAAGATTGTCGCGAACCAGCTTGCGGCCGCAGCGCTCGGCTGCCTTAGCGTCGCGCGCCTGAAGCGCTGCGATTACCCGGCCCCAGGTGATGCACGACTGCTCTCTTCGCCGGGGTGCGGACAGACCGACCAGGGTGTATCGAGCGATCTGCAACGACATGCGGGATAGCAACTGGATCAGCAACCGGTTGCCGCTGCCATTGAAGATAAAGCGCGCCATCCCGGCCGAGATCTCCGCATGGCGTGCGGCAGCCTGGTGCTGGTCGCCGGACCTGATCGAGGACATCTCGCGATAGCGGGTTTCGAGCCACCGGACCTGCGCATCGTCACAGGCGGAACAGAACATGCCCATCGCCAACCCGAGCAGGACCGACCGGACCTGATAGACCTCGACCAGTTCGTCGGTACTGAGTCGCGTCACTGACGCGCCGTACCGGGGCTCAATCCGCACCACACCGTCCCGCTCCAGAATCCTCAGTGCCTCGCGAACCGAGGAGCGACCGACCTGAAACGCGTCGGCCAGCGGAATCTCGCGCAGATTGCTGCCCGGGGCGTAATCGCCGTCGATGATTCGCTGAGCGATGCGGGCAGCGAGTTGAATAGCGATCGTCGCCGGTGCCGCGTCGACCGGGGAAGGGGCGGACGCCGCCAGCGCAAGCTCTGCCGTGTCCGATGAAGCGATCCGGTCCGACGCACCGGTCTTCTTCGCGCTGGCCTTCCTGGTTGAAGCGCCTGCCGTAGTGGGGGGTGGCCTGGTGCCCGTCACCTTGAACTTCACATTTGCCCCTCTTGGATCGTCTGCGGGGAATTATAGGCAGAGCAACGTCAGCCAGAACGCGCCCCCACAGGATTATGATGAACCGACTTCGTAAGGATTTCGATCGTGCCGCTTGAGAAAGACA
>JBBRJB010000221.1:0-5527 GCA_038220085.1 Burkholderiales bacterium | reverse complement strand
CATGTGAAAGAACGTCACCTGCAGGCTGCCCAGACGAGGCGCGAGGAACTGCTGGCGCAGTACGATCATCCGCAGACCGTGGCCGAGGCCGCCTGAGTGCCTGCCGTGCGCCGTCCGCCCGGCGGCGCATGACACGGCACTGGATTATTGCTGTAATATAGGGCCTGACCGCAGCAAGCAGATCCCGCAAGAATAGAGACATCACGCGGCGTCGGTCGATCCAGGGTCGGGCTGATGGGTGCATGAGCGCCGCGCCGCCCCGGAGATGAATCAACCGCTGCCGTGCAGGACGCCTGGCGCCAAAGCCGGCAGATACCAGTTTCATCCTGCCGCCTTCCGTAGATGCTGAAAGAAGGCGGTGCGCATGTGCGATGCGCGAAATGCCGGTAACGGATTCATTCAGTAGTCTCTGCTTGCGCGTGACCGGCCCGACCTTGGAATTCTGCGTTTTCACCGTTCGTGCGGTGCCAACAGATCGGCTGACCTGATTTGAGACTTTCTCACGGCGATAGGTAGATGAACACTTCCGACGTCAAGCGCGTGCTGGAAGGCGCCTTGTTGTGTGCCTCCAAGCCGCTGACCGTCAGCGAACTGCGCCAGGTTTTCTCCGATGACGTCGCGGTCTCACCCGATACGGTGCGCGCTTTGCTGGAGTCCTTGCGCGAGGACTGGAAAGGGCGGTCGGTGGAGCTTGCGACGCTTGCTACCGGATGGCGCTTCCAGAGTGCACCGGACATCGCCCGTTTCGTCATCCGGCTGTATCCCGAGAAGACGCCCCGTTACTCGCGGGCCGTCATGGAGACACTGGCCATCATTGCCTACCGGCAGCCCGTCACCCGGGGCGACATCGAGGAGATCCGAGGCGTGACTGTTTCGTCGCAGATCATCAAGACCCTCGAGGAACGGGGCTGGATCGACCAGGTCGGGGTCAAGGATGTGCCCGGCCGCCCGGCCTTGTTTGCGACGACCAGGCAGTTTCTTGACGACGTCGGTCTGCGCGCACTGTCGGAGTTGCCCACCCTCGAGGACGGCGAGTCTCCCGGAGCCGCCCTGGCGGCGCCATTGCTGGCCGATCGCCTGCAACCCGCCGATGCGGCCGATGTCGCTGGCGACTTGCAGCATTCCACCACATCCCAGGACTCTGAAGCGTCCCGGGATTCCAGGGACTCTCCCGATTCCGGTCGCGAAACCCAGCCCTCTTCGATTGAAGCGAAGCCGGCGGCTTAGACCGCCCTCAACCCGACAAGACACGCATGAATACAGATCACGACATTTCGGGTCAGGATTCCAATCACCCTGCCGACGGCGAAACGGGAAGGGGGCGCGTCGCCACCGGCTCTGATCCCGCAGCACCGGGAGCAGGGACCGGACCGGCGTCGGCCGATGCGGCTTCGACGGCCGGGTCCGGGGCGGATTCCCGGACGTCGGCAGGCGAGTCCGGTGCGGACAACGCGGCGGGCGATGGTGCCGCCGGGGGGCCCGTGCGAGGCCGGTTCGGGAGGCGGCGAGGTCGCCGGGGCAACGGGCGCCGCCGCAGCGGACCGGGTGAGGGCGCAGTCGCCGGGGAGGTTGGCGAGGGCGCTGGCCCCACCGGCGATGCGAGCACACCGGCCGACTTCACGGATGCGACCATGAATTCCGACGACGACTTGCCGGGCGGGGAGTCCGGTGAAGGCGGCGACGACGTGGTGATACCGGTGTTCGCCAGGCCGGGCTACCTGGGGCTGAACGCCGGGACATCGCGCAAGGGCGCGAGCCGCGGTTCGCCCCGGGTGGACGACGAGTCATCCAAGCTGCACAAGATCCTGGCGGATGCGGGCATCGGTTCGCGCCGCGAAATGGAGGAACTGATCCTGTCGGGCCGGGTCTCTGTGAACGGGCAGCCTGCCCATGTCGGCCAGCGCATCGGCGCCACCGACCAGATCCGGGTCAACGGTCGGGCGCTTGCGCGCAAGCGCGTGGCGGTGCCCGCACGGGTGCTGCTGTACCACAAGCCTGCGGGTGAGGTCGTCACCCGTGACGATCCGGAACGCAGGCCACGGGTGTTTGACCGCCTCCCCAAGCTTCGGGGTGCCCGGTGGATCGCCGTCGGGCGGCTCGACCTCAACAGCGAGGGGCTGCTGATGTTCACGACCGCAGGCGACCTCGCCAATCGCCTGATGCATCCCCGCTATGGCTGGGAACGCGAATACGCGGTCCGCGTGTTGGGGCGTGTGGACGAGGAGCTCCGCGCCAGGCTGCTTGCCGGCGTCGAACTTGAAGATGGACCTGCCCAGTTCTCGGAACTCCAGGATATCGGCGGTGACGGCGCCAATCACTGGTATCGGGTCGTGATCAGCGAGGGCCGCAACCGCGAGGTGCGCCGGATATTCGAAGCGGTCGGTCTGACGGTATCGCGACTCGTCCGGATCCGTTTCGGCCCGGTCGCGCTGCCTCCCCGGCTCAGCCGGGGGCGGGTTGTCGAACTGGCCGAGACTGAGGTCGCCCAGTTGCTCAAGCAGGTCAAGCAGATGACTGCGGGTATCGACAAGCGCACGGTACAGCCGACGGCGACCGGTGCCGACGATACCGACCCAGGCGTACCCGGGTCGTTCCCGGCTGCCGCCGAATCCGGCCGGGCCGTGGCCGGCGAGCGGGGCCCGCGGGCCAGGGGACGCCAGCGGGAGCGTGGACGTCGCGATGTCCAGGACGTCACCGGACCGGCATCGGCCGAGCCGAACTTGCAGGACAATGCCGGGGCAGCACCGGAAGTGGAGGGCGATCGTCCGCCGATCGACCTGCCCACCGCCGATCCTGATCGGATTCCGGACGAAGCGGGCCAACCGTTGCGTGTTCGCGGCGCCCGCGCCGGCGCGTCGCCCCGGAGCCGCCGCCCTCGACCCGGCGCCGGGGAGCCCGTGCCCCGAAACGGGCGGATAGCCGGCCCGCCCGCTGACGAGGACGCCGACTTCAATGTGGCCGTGGAAGAGGTCGCGGAGTGGCAGCGTGGCGATGAACAACCGCCTGCCGGCGCCCTGCCGGCGCACCCGACTCACTACAGCGGCGATACCGAGTGGGGCGACGACGAGAACGTGGAGCATCAGGACGACAACATCGGCAATCGACTTCATGAGCCGCGAGACGCCAAGGCAGCGTCCGGGCGGCAGTCGGTCGGGCGAATCAATGTCGAGGACGACGATTGGCAGCCCGCTTCCGATACCGCTCATCTCGAAGGCATCACCCGCTCGATGCGCAAGGACAGTCGGCAACAGCGCTACGGCGCCGTGCCGGGCTTCGCGGCCAAGGTCGGTGTACCCCGTGATCCCAATGCGCCGCCCCGGCAGCGCGCGGCCAAACCGTTCGGGCAGCAGCGCAGCAAGCGTGGGGCCAAGGCCGGCGGCAATATCGGTGCCGGTTTCGGCGGCGGTCTCGCCAATACGAGCGGCAATACCGGTGGCAGGGGCGGCGGCAACGCAAACGGAAACGTCGCCGCAAAACGCAGCGGCCGGCGTCGTTCGTCCCCCGGCAAAGGTCGGCCACCCGGCTGATCGGGACCGTGGACAGGGTGAGTACTCCTTGGAATCAGGGGGTGGCTGGGTTATACTCTGAGAGCTAAGGAATCCTCAAGCTCATGTCCTGCTGATCCATCGGCGCCGGATTTATCGGGCATCAGGTATCGCAAACGCGGCGTGGTCTCAGAACTGGAAAAGAATGGGCTGGCTAAGCCCATTTTTTTTTCCACGCGGCGCATCGTGATGAGCAGTCGGCAGCGGGCGTAATGGGTTCCGGGGGAAGGGTTCCGCGAGAAGGGTTCCGCGAGGATATCGCCTGGGTGGACGCATTCGGGGCAAAGGATTAGCGATGGTTGCCACGCCAGGAGGCGAATTGGCGTTGATGATCGAGCCGGTGATAGGCTCGATGGGATATGAGCTGGTCGATGTGGAGTTCGGCGCAGGTGGGTTGATGCGCGTCGTCATCGATGTTTCCGGCGGGGCACGTCACATCCAGGTGGAGGACTGCGAAAAGGTCAGCCATCAGTTGGGGCGGCTGTTCATGGTCGAGAACGTCGACTACGCCCGGTTGGAGATTTCATCGCCGGGGCTGGACAGGCCGTTGAAGCGGCCGGCGGATTTCGTGCGTTTTGCCGGCGAGAAAGTGACGGTCCGGATGCGGCAGGCAATTGACGGGCGGCGCCAGTTCACCGGTGTCCTGCAACGCGGCGATCCGGAAGACGCCTCCCGCTGGGTGCTGTACTGGTCGGATGAACCCGCGATGGCGCCGGCAGGTCGGGGCTCGAAGGGCAGGGCCCGGGGCCCTGCCGGAAGCGCCAAGGGCGGCAGGAGCGGCAAAGGCGCTGCCCGGGCAGCGGTTGCGGCACGGGGGCGCAAGGGGGCTGCGCCTGTGCAGTCCGGCTCCGGTGACCAGGGCGGTGCTGTTGGTACAGGTGCTGAAGTGCAGCCGCAAGGACAGCGGCTGGACTTCACGTTGGATCAGATAGAGAAGGCGCGGCTGGTGCCGAAGCTTGTTTTCTAGGGGTGCGGTTATGCAGGGTCGGGAGTTATTGCTGATGGTGGACGCGCTGGCGCGCGAAAAAAACGTCGCCCGCGACGTGGTTTTCGGCGCGCTCGAAAGCGCCCTCGCCTCGGCAACCAAGAAGCGTTACAAGGACGAAGTCGACGTCAGGGTCGCGATCGACCGTAGCAGCGGGGATTACGAAACCTTCCGTCGCTGGCTGGTGGTGCCTGACGGGGAACTCGAGGATCACGACCTGCAGATCATCCTTGCCGAGGCGACCAAGCAGCTTGCCGACATCCAGATCGGCGACTACGTCGAGGAAGAACTGGAGCCGGTGGAGTTCGGCCGTATCGGTGCACAGGCGGCCAAGCAGGTGATCCTGCAGAAGATCCGCGATGCGGAACGCGACCAGATCATCAACGATTTCCTGGCCCGCGGCGATTCGCTGCTGTCCGGAACGGTCAAGCGGATCGATCGCGAGGGCGCGGTCATCGAGTCGGGTCGCATCGAGGCGCGCCTGCCGAGGGACCAGATGATCCCCAAGGAGAACCTGCGAAACGGCGACAGGGTCCGCGCCTGGGTCTCCAAGATCAATCGTGAAGGCCGGGGGCCGCAGTTGTTCCTTTCGCGAACCGCCCCCGAGTTCATCATGAAGCTGTTTGAACTCGAAGTGCCGGAAATCGAGCAAGGCCTGCTGCAGATCAAGGCCGCCGCTCGCGACGCCGGCGTGCGCGCCAAGATCGCAGTGTTCACCACGGACCGGCGCATCGACCCGATCGGTACCTGTGTCGGCGTGCGCGGTTCGCGCGTGCAGGCGGTTACCCAGGAACTGGCCGGTGAGCGGGTCGACATCGTGCTGTGGTCGGAAGATCCGGCGCAGTTCGTCATCGGAGCACTCGCGCCCGCCAATGTGTCCTCGATCCTGGTCGACGAGGAGCGCCACGCCATGGACGTGGTCGTCGACGAGGACAACCTGGCGCTTGCAATCGGCACCGGCGGGCGCAATGTGCGACTTGCGTCGGAGCTCACCGGC
>JBBRJB010000220.1:0-5534 GCA_038220085.1 Burkholderiales bacterium | reverse complement strand
CTGCCGTTCGGGTTGACCTTCTCGGGATCGAACTCCAGTTCCTTCGCCACCGCACATGCCTGCGCCGCGAAGGCTTCGTTGGCCTCGATGATGTCCAGGTCGGAGACCTTCAGACCGGCGCGTTTCAGCGCCACCCGGCTGGCCGGCACCGGCCCGATCCCCATGTAGAGCGGCTCGACGCCGGCATGGCCATAGCCAACCAGCCGCGCCAGCGGCTTCAGCCCCTGCCGGGCCGCCTCGGCAGCCTCCATCAGCACGACCGCACTGGCGCCGTCGTTGATTCCCGATGCGTTGCCGGCGGTGACGGACCCGTCTTTCTGGAAGACCGTGCGCAACCCGGCGAGATCTTCCAGTTTCAGGTCGGCACGAACGTGCTCGTCTGCGGCGAACATCACCGGCTTGCGCCTCACCGTCGTCTCCACCGGCACGATCTGGGCGGCGAACCGGCCCTCCTGCCAGGCACGAGCCGCGCGCTGGTGGCTCAGAAGCGCCAGCTGGTCCTGGGCCGCCCGGCTGATTTCGTAGCGGGCGGCGACATTCTCCGCCGTGATGCCCATGTGGACCGCATCGAACGGATCCGACAGGGCACCGACCAGCATGTCGACTGCCTTGACGTCCCCCATCCGTGCGCCCCAGCGGTTGCTGGGCAGGTTATAGGGTGCGCGGCTCATCGACTCCGCGCCGCCGCCGATCGCGACGTCGGTGTCGCCGAGCAGGATCGACTGCGCGGCAGACACGATCGCCTGCAGCCCGCTGCCGCAGAGCCGGTTGACATTGGCCGCCGCCACTTCCTTCGGCAGGCCGGCGTTGATCGCGCCCACGCGGGAGAGATACATGTCGCGTGATTCGGTGTTGATGACGTGCCCCATGAAGACATGGCCGACGCTGGCGGGATCGGCCTTAACCCGGGCCAGCGCCTCCTTGATCACCAGTGCCGCCAGGTCACAAGGCGGTACATCCTTCAGGGCGCCTCCGAAATCTCCGACTCCGGTGCGCACTGCACTCACGAGGACGACTTCACGCTTGGCCATCTCGACTCCTTCTAGCTTCGTTTCGGCCCCCTCAGAATACCGCAACCGGCAGGCGGATTGTCTTTGCCCAGCCCTTGGCCGGCAGCCGGTAGCGGGCCTGGACGAGATCCGCCCGATCGAACAGCAGCCTTCGCGTCACCTGAAGGGGCGGGCCCTTGAGCGCGAGAACGACGAGGTTGCCCTCTTCGCGGGGCGCCAGCGAGACTGTCTGGCCGAAGACTCCGGCGATCCGCTCCAGGCTGCGCTTGAACGACGCATGACGACCGAACAGATTCACCGACAGAACACCGGGCGTGGCCAGCGCGTCGTGGCACGACCGGTAGAAGTCCTCGGTATCGAGCACCGGGCCGGCGGCATCCTGATCGTAGAGATCGACCTGCAGGACGCCGAACTGACCTCGCAACTTCGGCCGGTCCAGATAGATACCGGCGTCGGCGCGCACGATATCGAGCCGGCTGTCTTTCGGCGGCAGGTGGAACCACTGGTGCGCGGCTTCGATGACGACGCGGCTCACCTCCACCACGGTGATCCGGGAAGCCTGGCAATGACGATGACAGAATTTGGTCAGCGCCGCAGCGCCCAGGCCCAGTTGCAGGATCCTGGCCGGCGGCTCCATGAAAAGCAGCCAGGCCATCATGTCCTTGACGTAGGCCAACTCCAGCGAATACGGGCTCGACAAGCGCATCGCACCCTGCACCCAGCGGCTGCCGAAATGCAGGAAGCGAACCCCATCCTGTTCGGAGAAGGTGATGGCCGGTTGCGGATCCAACGACTACCTGGCCGCCATCGTCAGCGCCAGCAGCAACTCGTTCATCCGCTTGACGAAGCCCGACGGATCCTCGAGCTTGCCACCTTCGGCCAGGAGCGCCTGATCGAAAAGAAGACTCGACCAGTCATCGAACCGGGTCGTTTCGGTTCGCAATCGCGTGACCAGCGGATGCTGCGGGTTGACCTCCAGGATCGGCCTGCGCTCGGGCGCCTGCTGCCCGGCCTGCTTCAGGAGCCGCTCGAGGGTGCCGCTGATGTCCCCTTCGCCCGAGACCAGGCATGCGGCAGAATTCGTGAGGCGATCCGACACCCTGACTTCCTTGACCCGGTCGCCGAGGGATCTGGCGATGCGCTCGGTGAGATCCTTGAACTCGCCGGCAATCGCCTCGGTCTGCTTGCGCTCCGCCTCGTCGGCCAGCTTGCCCAGGTCGAGGGATCCACGAGTCACCGAGACCAGGGGCGTGCCGTCGAACTCGGTCAGGAACGACAGCATCCACTCGTCGACCCGATCACTCAACAGGAGGACCTCGATGCCCTTCTTGCGGAACACCTCCAGGTGAGGGCTGTTGCGCGCCCCGGCCAGCGTCTCAGCGGTGACGTAGTAGATGGACTCCTGGCCCGGCTTCATCCGCGCCTTGTAATCCGCGAGCGAAACCAGGTTGCCGGCTTCGGCCGGACTGCTCGCCTGCGCAGCCTTCTCGTCGTCCGCGGGAGCCTGATCGCTCGTGGCGTCCTTGCCGCTCGCGGCCTCCTTGCCCGGATCTTCTGCTGCCGGCTTCGGTGCGTCGACGGTGCTGTGGAAACGCAGCAGCGCAGCAATCCGGGCCTGATTGCCGATGTCCTCGCCGGCACCTTCCTTCAGTACCTGACCGAACTCCGACCAGAAGGTGAGATAGTCGTCCTGGCGATTCTGCGCCATGTCCTCTAGCATCGACAGCACGCGCTTGGCGCTGCCTTCGCGGATCGCCTTGACGTCGCGACTCTCCTGGAGGATCTCCCGGGAGACATTGAGCGGCAGGTCGTTGGAGTCGATGATGCCCTTGACGAATCGCAAGTAGGCGGGCATGAGCTGCTCGGCATCGGCCATGATGAACACGCGACGCACGTACAGGCGGATCCCGTGCCGCTGCTGGCGGTCCCACAGGTCGAAGGGCGCGCGCCTGGGCACGAACAGCAACTGGGTGTATTCGGTCCGGCCTTCGACGCGGTTGTGCGTATAGGCCAGGGGCGCCTCGGTGTCGTTGCTCAGGTGACGGTAGAACTCCTGATAGTCCGTCTCCGTCAGTTCGCTCTTGGGCCGCAGCCAAAGCGCGCGCGCCTGGTTGATGGTTTCCAACTCGTCGGTCTGGACCATCTCCTGCTTGTCCTTGTCCCATTCGGACTTCTTCATGCGGATCGGCAGGGAGATGTGGTCCGAGTAGTTGCGCACGATGCTGCGCAGCTTGTGCTCCTCTAGCAGCGTGTCGTATTCGTGGCCGGCATCGGCATCGGCGTCGTTGTCGCGCAGGTGCAGGGTGACCTCGGTTCCGCGCTGCTCTCGTTCGATCGTTTCCACGGTGAAGTCGCCGCCGCCCTCGGAGATCCAACGCACGCCTTCGGAGGCCGGCTGACCGGCGCGCCGGCTCTCCACGACCACCTTCCTGGCAACGATGAAGGACGAGTAGAAACCGACGCCGAACTGGCCGATGAGATTGGAGTCCTTGGCCGCGTCACCGGTGAGTCTGCTGAAGAATTCACGGGTACCGGAGCGGGCGATCGTGCCGAGGTTGGCAACAGCCTCGTCGCGGCTCAGCCCCACGCCGTTGTCCGTGATGCGGATCGTCCGGGCCGCCTTGTCGACGCTGATCTCGATTCCGAGATCCGGTTGACCTTCATAGAGCGAGTCGTTGTCAATGGCCTCGAAGCGAAGCTTGTCGCAGGCGTCGGACGCATTGGAGATCAGTTCGCGCAGGAAGATCTCGCGGTTGCTGTACAGGGCATGAATCATGAGATCGAGCAGTTGCTTGATCTCGGTCTGGAAGCCAAGAGTCTGTTTGTCGGTAGTTGTCATCGGATATGAAGCAGAGGAAAGAAGAGGAAGACCTGACGGGACGCTCAGAGGCGAACCGCCGCGATTGATTCGTCCAGGGCGGCAAGCATCCTGGGATTGACGAAATTGTAACCAAATCCGATCTGTACCGGTCAGCGGGGCTCTGCAGTTCCTGTCATCATTGGCCCATGAACGACTGGCCCTACCCCACGCTGCTCGCGGACGTCGGCGGCACCAGTCTGCGCTTCGCAGTCGCCACCGGCGCCGACGCCCGGCCCGCCGCCATCCGCAAGCTTCGCACCGCCGACTATCCCAACCTCGCTGCCGCGGCCCAGGACTATCTGGCCCGGTTGCAGAGGGATGCCGACGACGACGATGCCCGGGCGGCGTCCGCCGTGGCGCCGGCCAGCGCGGCCCTCGCCGTGGCGACGCCCGTCGAGGCCGCGCGCGCGGGTCCGGTGCGACTGACCAATCAGGATTTTGTGATTGACGGCGCCCGCCTCTTGTCGTCACTGGGGCTTTCCGCCCTGTGGATCGTCAATGATTTCGAAGCCTTGGCCTGGTCGCTGCCAACGCTGGGGGCGCAGGACCTGCGCATCATCGGCAAGGTCGTGCCAGCCGGGAATGCGACGATGGCGGTGATCGGCCCCGGCACCGGCATGGGCTGCGCCGGCCTCCTGCGCAGCGCCACGGGCTGGCATGCGATTCCCGGCGAGGGCGGCCACGTGACCCTGTCCGCCCGCACGCCATTCGAGCGCGAGGTGCTCGCCGCGGCGGCCGGCCTGACCGATCACGTCTCCGCCGAAAAGCTGTTGTCCGGCAGCGGCATGCCGTTGCTGTACCAGGCGGTGGCGGCGGTGGTCGACGCAACCGAGGCGTCGCACCCGCAACCCAAGGCCAGCGACATCACCCGTGCCGCGCTGGACGGCACGGATCGACTGAGCCTGCAGGTGGTCGACACCTTCTGCGCGCTGCTCGGCGGTTACGCCGGCAACGTTGCGTTGAGCTTCGGTGCGGTGGGAGGCGTGATGATCGGTGGGGGCGTTGCCAGCCACCTGGCCGAGCCGATCGCGAAGGGAGTATTTCGCGAGCGATTCGAGGACAAAGGCCGATTCGCCGCCTACCTGCGCCCGATCGGCACGGCTCTCATCACGCGGGAGCAGCCGGCCCTCGACGGGCTGGTCCATGCGCTGAGCATCGCACCGGGCGCGCTGCCTGTACAGCGCCGTGCAGTCGCCGATGCCGGTCGTCGCCGGCCACCGGCCGGGATCACGCCGGCGGACTGAAGAATTCCGCGACCAGGCCCGGCGTCACCTCTGCTGCGCTCGCCGGCGACCAGCGTGGCGCCTTGTCCTTGTCGATCAGCAGCGCCCTCACGCCCTCAGGAAAATCGGGGTGACGCTGGCACTGCCGCGCCAGGATGAGGTCCAGGTCAAGTACCTGCCTGAGCCCGAGGAGGCGGCAGCGCCGCAGGTACTCGAGGGTCACTGCGGCGGCGGTCGGGGATCCCTTGACGAGGTTGTCGAGCGGCCGCGCAAACCAGGTGTCACGCGCGGCGGCCTCCTCCAGCCCCTTGATGAGGCCATGGAGCTTGGCGCGGGTGCAGATGGACCGGATGTCGAGGTAGCGCTCGCGCAACGGCGAAGGGCCGGCTGCGACGCCACGGGTGGCCTCGAATCCGCGGCAGAAATGCGTCGCCTGGGCGC
>JBBRJB010000219.1:0-5539 GCA_038220085.1 Burkholderiales bacterium | reverse complement strand
ATCATATGCGTATGCATATGCTTATGCAACGGTTGACGTGCATTGGTTGACGTGCATTGGTTGATTGGATGGCGGACACGAAAGATGGCGGTCACGACTCGGGAAGGCATGATCCGGCTGGCGGGCGACGAGTTTTCAATGGGCTCGGCGCGGTTCTATCCGGAGGAGCGGCCGCCCCGGCGGATTGCGGTGGACCCGTTCTGGATCGACGAGACGCTGGTGACCAACGCCGCGTTCGGGCGCTTCGTCGCCGCCACCGGCTACCCGACACTGGCCGAGCGATGCGCGCAGAACCTGCCGGTCGCCGGCTCGGCCGTGTTCGTGATGCCTGACACGCCGGTGGCGATGGACGACCCATCGGCGTGGTGGTCGATGCGCGAGGGCGCCTGCTGGCGCCGTCCACTCGGCGCGGAGAGTGACCTGGCCGGGCTTGCCGACCATCCGGTCGTTCACGTTGCGCTGGCGGATGCGCTGGCCTATGCGGCCTGGGCGGGCAAGACGTTGCCGACCGAGGCCGAGTGGGAATTCGCCGCGCGCGGCGGCCTCGACGGTGCCGACTACGCCTGGGGCAACGCACTGGCCCCGGAGGGTCTCATGCTGGCCAACTACTGGCAGGGGACGTTTCCGACCGAAAACCTGCTGACGGACGGCTGGGCGCGAACGTCGCCGGTACGGAGCTTCCCCGCCAACGCCTATGGCCTCTTTGATCTGATCGGCAACGTCTGGGAGTGGACCGCCGACGACTGGTCACTGCCGCGCGAAATGGCCGAGCCGAAGGCCTGCTGCAGCAGCAGGAGGCCTTCGACGGTGCCCGCCGATTGGCGGGCGGTACCGGAGATGCTGAAGGTCATGAAGGTGCTGAAAGGCGGCTCGCACCTATGTGCGCTCAACTACTGCCAACGCTTCCGGCCGGCCGCGCGCCATCCGCAGCCGGCGTCCGAGACGACGAGCCACATCGGGTTCCGCTGCGTGCTTCGCAACGGCTGAAGCCCCGCTTCAGTCTCCTGCTATCCGGACAGCGCGCCGTACAGATCCGGGCGGCGGTCGCGCCACCACGGGATCGCCTTGCGCCTGAGCGATACCGTCGGCTCCTGGAACGGCTACCCATGATCCTGCCGGCCTGATACATTCCCTGAAAGTCAACTTCAACGACCATCAGGGAGACATGACCATGAGCAAAGCTTGGCAGACGACACCCAGTCCCAGCGCCGCGACTACCAACGTCGGCAGACGCTCGGCAACTGCCGGACTCGCTGCCGCGGCGGCGGCAACGCTGGTCGGCGGACTGCCCGGCAGGGCCCGGGCACAGAAGAAAGTCACGCTGCGCTATGCGCACGTCGGCGGCGAAGGAGAAGGCCAGACCCGCTTTGCGGCCGAGTTGGCGGCCCTGGTGAAGGAACGGTCCGGCGGAAGAATCGATATACGTGTCTTTCCGGGTTCGCAACTGGGCAACCTGTCCGAGATGCTCGACGCGGTGCGGGTCGGCTCGATCCAGATGGCGCACCACGATTTCTCGTCTCTCGACCGGTTCGAGAAGGACGTCGCCGTCTTCAACGCGCCGTTCGCGTATCGCGACGCCGAGCACGCGATGCGGGCAACCGACGAGGACACGTCGCCTGTCCTCCAGGAGATCAACAAGAAGCTGATCGCCAATGGCGGCGTGCGCATCGTCGGCAATTTCTACCGAGGCGCGCGCCACCTGACGGCGCGCTATCCGGTCTATTCCCCGGCTGACATGGCGGGCAAGAAATTCCGCAGCGTGCCGATCGCGTTGTGGAATTCCATGCTGAAGGGGATGGGGGCGGTCCCGACGCCGGTCGAAATCGCCGAGATCATGCCGGCACTGATGACCGGTCTCGTCGAAGGCCAGGAGAACCCGCTGAACAACATCATCGCCCGCAAGATGTACGAGGCGAACAAGTACGTGATGATGACAGGGCACATGGAGAGCGTGCTGGCAGTCTTCGTCAACAACGCGGCCTGGACGGGCTTGCCGGAAGAAGATCGCAAATTGATGAAGGCGGCAATTGACGAGATGGGCAAGCGCTCCATGCAGTGGTATCGGGACTCCGAGGCGAAGGAGATCCAGTTCCTGAAGGACCAGGGCGCGACGATCATCGACACCAGCAACGGCCTGAAGCTCGACGCGTTCCGGCAATCGGTGCGCAAGCAGATTTCAGCGGACTACCCTGGCTGGAAGGATTATCTGAGTCGGATCGACGATATCAAGTAGCGTACGCAACTCACGGTTCGCAGTCCCGCGCCCCGCCCATGCAGCGCATCTGGAGTGCCATCGAGCGAGGCTCCGGCGCGGTCGCCATGTTCGCCCTGGCGAGCCTGGTGGTCTTGCCATTCCTTCAGGTCATCTTGCGCGACGTCTTCAACAATCCGCTGATCGGTCTGGAGGAAGCGACGCGGTGGGGCCTGATCGGACTGGTTTTCCTGGGTCTGCCGCTGCTGGTCAGCCGCGATGAGCAGATCCGCTTTCCGGAACTGGTCGCGCTGCTGCCGCTGCCGATGCGGCTGGTGCTGGAGCGGGTCACCCTGCTCGCCGGCGCCGCCGCACTCGGCACCCTGCTCTGGGCCGCGCTCAACAGCATCCTGCTCAACAGGAGCACCCGCACGCCAACCCTGGACATCCCGTTCTGGCTCTTCGCCCTGCCCTTTCTGGTCGGACTGGCGTTGACGACGATCGGTTGCTTGTGGATCGCGCTGCGCCGGACGGCGCCGCCGATCGACGGCGGCGCACCGACCCTTTGAGCCGCCGGTGAGCCTGGGTCTGCTGGTCATCGTCGCGTTCTTCGTGCTGTTCCTGCTCGGCGTACCGGTCGCCTTCGCGATCCTGCTGCCGGCGATCGTCTATATCTGGTCCGAAGGCATTCCGATGGCGACCGTCGCGCAGCGCACGCTCTACGCGCTCGACAGCTTCCCGCTCGTCGCCGTGCCGGTCTTCATCTTCGTCGGCAACCTGATGAACGCCGCCGGCGTCACACGCAAGCTGTTCCGTTTCGCGGACGTGCTGGTCAGCCGGCTTCCCGGAGGGCTCGCGCAGGTCAACATCTTCGCCAGCCTGATCTTCTCGGGCGTGTCCGGCGCAGCGCTCGCCGATGTCGGCGGACTGGGTCGCATCGAGATCAAGGCGATGCGCGAGCGCGGCTTCCCGCTGCCGTTCTCGACCGCGGTGACCGGTGCATCGGCGATCGTCGGACCGATCTTTCCGCCGTCGATCCCCATCATCATCTATGCGTCGGTCGCATCGGTCAGCACAATCCAGTTGCTGGTTGCCGGCATCGTGCCGGCGCTCCTTTGCGTGGTGATGCTGATGCTGACCGTCGGTATCATCGCCTTGCGCGTCGACCTGCCACGAGCGGACCGCAGGCCGCGGTTGCGAGAGATCGCAACCGCCTTCGGTCCCGCCGCGCCGGCGCTGTTGGCACCGGTGATCCTGGTCGGCGGCATGCTGTCCGGTCATTTCACGCCGACCGAGGCGTCCGCCGTCGCCGTCGTCTATGTGCTGTTTGTCGGCATCTTCTACTACCGCGACATGACCTGGGCCTTCATCCGCCAGGCCGCCACGGAAACGGTCCGCAGCACGGCGTCGATCCTGTTCATCGTCGCCGCGGCGGCCATGTTCGGCTGGATCCTCGCCGTCGAGCAGATCCCGCAGGAATTCTCGGCCTGGTTCAAGGACGTGGGTGGCAATCCGCTGCTGATGCTGGCCATCGTCAACCTGATTTTCTTCGTGGCCGGCATGTTCATCGATTCGACGACGGCGACGTTGCTGCTGGTTCCCATCGTCGCACCGCCGGTCGTCGCCGCAGGTGTCGACCCGGTTCATCTGGGCATCATCGTCATCTTCAACCTGATGATCGGCACGACGACCCCACCATTCGGACTGTCGCTGTTCCTGCTCTGCAATATGACCGGGCTCGGATTCTCGCAACTGGTACGGGCGATGGTCCCGTTCTACCCTGCGCTGCTGCTGACGCTGCTGTTGCTGGTCGTATTCCCGCAACTGGTGCTGGTCATTCCGAACATGTTGAAGTGACGAACCGGCGCAGGAATCAATCGTCCCCCAACCTGAGTTTCGTCGACTGACGTCTTTCGATCTCCCATTTCAGCAGAGCGGCAACGCGGTAGAACCCGTGGGCGAACTTGCCGTAGGGCATGGTCAGGAACAGCGCCATCACGATGCCCAGGTGCACCGCCAGCAGGGGCGCCATTGCGGCGGTGCTTCGCCAGGCCAGCAAGACCAGTCCGCTGAGGCTGGTCAGGAACAACAGGGCCACCAGTCCCAGGTCCATCGGACGCTGGGCAGGATCGCCATGTGCCGGATCACGTCGCAGGTTGAGCCACGCGAGTCCGGCGGGCCCGACCAGAAGGCCGATCCCGCCCACGGTTCCCAGGAGGACGGGCAGGCTCAGGTACGGATATGGCGCCGGCCAGGCCAGCCCGTAGTGATAGATCGTCGCGACACTCGTCGCAGCGAAGCAGAGCAGGAAGCCGAACAGGGTGAACTGGTGATATACCCGTCGCCAATGGGTGGGCGTGTCATCCGCATCGTTGCAGCCGACACTGCTACCGGCCACGCCGCCATCCACGCCGCCGTCCAGGTACTTCAGGGTCAGAACGTCCAGGGTCGTCCGGGCGACCGCTGCGGTGGACGCGGGGCCGGGCGTGGACCGCCGCCAGAAACGGGCGACCCCGATCCCCAGGGAGAGGAGCGCCGCCAGAAATACGGTGCCGAACAGCGCCACCAGCAGATTGTGCGGAAACACCGAGTAGAAGTTCCCGCCATTGGCGGGCTGGACCAGTCCGCCGTTGATTGCCACCGCCAGCAGCAGGAAGCCGGCGATCCCGACGGCAAGCGCGAGGGCGACGACCAGGCCGTTCCTGCGATACAGGGCAGCGAAAGCGGACGGCCAGGCATAGCTGGAATAGGTCTCCAGCCGGACCCGGGCCATCGTCCGTGGCACGTTGACCGCGAATTCATGCGGAGGCGCGTACTGGCACGCGTGCAGGCAGGCGCCGCAGTTGTGGCAGAGATTGGCGAGGTAGTGAACGTCGTCCTGAGAAAATTCCAGGCGGCGGGTCATCGCCGGAAAGACCGCGCAGAATCCCTCGCAATACCGGCAGGCATTGCAGATGGTCAGGATACGAGATGCCTCGGCCTCGGCTTCCCTGACGAGCGCTTGCAACTGTGGGGTGCTCATGTTGACGGGGTCCCTTGTGCCGATTGAGCGGCGCCGCGCCCGGCGATGCGCCCGAAGGCGGTGCCGATGGTCATACCGATTCCCGCCAGGTAGCCCTTGCCGAGCACATTGCCCGCCATCAATTCGCCGGCAGCCAGCAGGTTTTCACTGGGAACACCGCTGAAGCAGACCCTTGCCTGCTCGTCGACCTTGACGCCGAGGTAGGTGAACGTGATGCCCGGGCGCAGGGAATAGCCGTAGAAAGGCGAGGTGTCGATCGGCAGGGCCCAGTTCGACTTCAGCGGCGCAATGCCTGTCGTCGAGTTGCCGTCAAGAATCGCATGATC
>JBBRJB010000218.1:0-5556 GCA_038220085.1 Burkholderiales bacterium | reverse complement strand
GGATGCCGGTCAGGGTCTGGATCTCCGGGGGGATGGAGATACCGGGGTTGATCAGCGTGCTCCACTCGCCGGTGCGCCGACCGTCCGAGACCAGGACAATCCCGATCTCGGTGATGCGATCCCGCGAAGCGTCGGTACCGGTCGTCTCGAGGTCGAGAAATGCAAGGGGCTTGCTGGTCATCTCTGGATCAGCGGCCTTTGAAGACAGGCGGGCGCTTGGCCAGGAAGGCTGCGACGCCCTCCGGAAAATCATCCGTCTTTGCGGCTGCCGATTGCAGGCGTGCTTCCACTTCGAGTTGCCCGGCAAGGTCGTTGCTCAGGCTCTGGTTGAGCGCTTCCTTGATCAGCCCGTAGGCGCGGGTGGGCATGCTCGCCAGCCTGTTGGCCATCGACATCGCTGCCGCCTGCAATTCCGCATCCGGAAAGACCTGCCATACGAGGCCGAACTGCAGCGCCTGTTCGGCGCTGATCTTGTCCGCCAGGATCGCCAGGGCCCGCGCCCGGGACTCCCCGACCAGTCGCGGGAGAAAGTAGGTCGATCCGGCATCCGGGATCAGCCCGATCCGGGAAAAAGCCTGCAGGAAGCTGGCCGATCGGGCAGCCAGGACGATGTCGCCGGCCAGCGCCAGGCTCATGCCGGCACCGGCGGCTGAACCGTTGACCGCAGTGATGATGGGAGCGGGAAGGGCGCGCATCTGCTCGATGACGGGGTGGTAGTTCTGCCTCAGGTAGTCACCGAGGTCGGCGCTGGTCTTGCCGTCCGGACCCCGGAGGGCGGGATCGGCGAGATCGGCACCGGCACAGAAGCCTCGGCCTGCTCCGGTAATCACGACAGCGCGTACGGTGCCGTCGGCCACGCCGCGCCGCGCCTGATCGAGCGCGGCCCGCAGCGCCGCGGCCATCGGCCTGTTCATCGAGTTGAGCACGTCGGGGCGATTGAGGGTGATGGTTGTGACCGCGCTCCGGCTCTCGACTACCAGTTCGTCACGGGTCTCGGTCATCGCGCTCTCCTGGGTGGGCTGTTCGGTGGAAACCGATGCCATTGTCGCATCGCCGAGCTTCCCGGCGCATTGCCGGATCCCGCTGCCTATGCCGCTGCCTATGCCGTTGACCGGGCCCTCCTGCGGGGGTTAAATCATCGATATGCGAGGCGTCCCTACTCATACTGGTAGATCACTCGCTTGGTAGATCACCCGCTCCCTTTCCGGAAAACACCATGAACCTGGTTGCACGCGTCAAAGGAATCCTGCTCAGCCCATCCACCGAATGGCCGGTCATCGACCAGGAAAGCCATACGGTGAAGGATCTCTACCTCGGCTATCTGCTTCCGCTCGCCGGGATTGCCGCCCTGGCGACGCTCATCGGGTCAATGCTCTTCGGCTACAACATGGGGCCGGTTTCGGTGCGCTACGGTTTTGGCCAAGCCGTCGGCATCGCGCTGCTCGGCCTGATCATGAGCATGGTGACGGTCTACATACTCGGCTGGATAATCGCCTTGCTGGCGCCGACCTTCAAAGGCGAGAAGAACTTCGTCAAGGCATTCACGGTCGCCGCATTCAGCATGACCGGCGCACTGGTCGGCAGCTTCGCCAATATCCTGCCGGCATTGTCATGGCTGCTCGGCCTGCTCGGCGGTCTGTATTCTCTGTACCTGCTCTACAAGGGACTTCCGATTCTGATGAAGTCGCCATCGGAGAAAGCAGTCGGCTATACGGTCGTGGTGGTCATTGCTGCCATCGTCTGCAACGTAGTCCTCACGGCACTGGCGGCGAGCGTGGTGCCCAATCCCTGGAGCAGCGTCGGTGCCGGGCTGGGCGGCGGCTCGGACAGCTCGATCACGATCAAGACGCCGGCGGGAGAGGTCTCGACCACCCAGAGCAAGCTGGAGGAAATGGGCCGGCAACTAGAGGCGGCGGCCAAGAAGGTGGAGCAGGCGAGTCAGAATCAGGACCCCCAGGGGGTGTCCCGAGCCGCAACGGAAGCGGTGGCCGCCGTGACCGGCGCTATCCCGGGCGGCGGGCGGGCCGCAGTCTCGTCGGACACATTGCGCAATTGGCTGCCGGCCACGCTCAATGGGATGAAACGGGAGACTTTCGAAGTCCAGTCCGGCACCGCGATGGGCGTGGCCGGCGCCACGGCGCGAGCCACTTACGCCGACGGTGACCGCCGCATTGATGTCGAAGTCCTGGATGCCGGCGGTGCCTCCGGAATCCTTGCCATGATCAGCGGCTTGCATAGCGGGGAGAGCGAAACCGAAACTACCCATGAAAAGTCCTACCAGTCCAACAAGCGCAAGATCACGGAGAAGCGCTGGAAAAACGGCGCGCGCGCTGAGTTGGACATCGTTCTTGCCAATGGCGTCCTGGTCAGCGCGAAATCGAAAGGGGTGCCGTTCGAGACCTTGAACTCGGCCGTGCAGTCGCTGGGATTGGAAAAGCTGGAAGTGGTCCCGCCCGCCCCGAAAGCCGGCAAGGGCTGAATCTCAGGAGAACGTGACGTACTGGCGTCGTTGCAGGGTGTCCAGGTGAGGCACGTTGTTGAAACTGATCAGCTGGGCACTACGCGCGCTATAGCGGAATTCGCAGAATCCGCTGTTTCGAACCTGCAGGTTGAGCGCGACGAAGCTCGCTGGGGGCATCTCCAGGTGGTGTGCCACGATCGAAGAAATCGGCCCGCCGGAACTGACGACCAGCACGCGATCGACTGGATCGGGTCGGCTGCTCCGCGACTCCTCGAAGGCCGCGTAGGCTGCCTCCTGGAACTCCCGGAAAGGACGATGATGACTGGCATCCAGCCGTCCCAGTGTCCACGCCGTCAGTGCATCGCGCAGCAAGCGGAAATGCGCCTTGCGGGTGGCAGGCCCGGCAGCGGGGTCGGCGTCGGGCACTCCTGCGCGATCATTTCGCAGGGCCGCCAGATGCGCTGATACCAGACGGTCGGGATCGTACTCATCCAGCCGGGAATCCTGCCGGGCGGTGGACACCTTTGTACCCCCGGCGGCTATTCCCTCCAGGGTTTCGCGATGACGGCGAAGCGAGCCGATCACAACCCGGTCGAAGTGGATGTCCCGTTCGCAGAAGTACTCACCGAGCCAGCGTGCCTGCTGGTGACCGAGATCGGTCAACCGGTCATAGTCGTCGGTGCCGAAAGCCGCTTGCGCGTGCCGAACCAGTAGTAGTTCCGCCATGACCCCATGGTAGCCGAGCCCGACCGCATCCCCGTCAGCGCGAAAGGGCGGGGCCAGGGGTACGGGAGCCGGCTCGACGATGGTTGGCCCGGCTGTGGTTTTTTGGGCTGGGACTGGCGGCAAGGGGCGGGGCCTGGCTTAGAATCCGGCCGCGGCATGACGGTCGCCTCTGGACGGGAAACATGGATAGGCTGACCAAAAGCTGCGAATTGCCGCCGACGTACACCCCTGAAAAAACGTCTGCCCCGTCCGTGCCAGGCACGCCCGCACTGAACCAGTCCAGGCCGGACATCGGCAGGATCCAAGGCGAACTGCGGGCCCTGGTCGGCAGCGACCGGGTCCAGCAGCTGCATGCCGAGAGCCTGACGCTGGACCTGCTCGTTTCCTTGCTGCCGCTGGCGGCGCTGGCCGCTTCGTTCTGGGCGGTCGGGCTGCCTGACCTGCCGTGGGTCGCAAGGCTTACACTCAGCCTGGCGATTGCCTGGCTGCTGACCTTGAACGGCCTGGTCGCCCATGACCTCTGCGTTCACCGGCTTCGCTGGGGGCGGAACATCAGTTGGCTTCAGAGGGCCCTGGCCTTCGGCCTGCTGACAACCAGCGGCACCTCCTACCTTCGTACTCACGTCCAGCACCATGCCCACATCGGCACGCCCCGGGACACGGAGGCCTACAAGCAGGATCTGACCACTTCCTGGCGGCGCCTTGCCTTCTGCACGGTGGTGGGCATCAAACTGGTAAGGTCGGGTCGCTGGTCCAACCCCCGGCGAAAGGGCTACTACGACACTGGCGCTCCCAGCCCGGTTGACGCCCGGCATATCCGGCAGGAAAAGCTGCTGTCGGTCGGCATCGTGATTGCCATGGGGGTCTATGCGGCGTTCGATCCGCTGCGCGTGCTCATGGGCTATGCCTTGCCGATCGTCATATTCGCGCCGATCCTGAACACGCTGAGGATCATCATCGAGCACGGCGAGGCCGATTCCGCTAACCCCTATGCCCTTGGGACGAACTACCGGACCGGCTTTTTCAGCAAGCTGTTCTTCCTGGCCGATTCCGGCGATTGCCACCTGGTGCACCACGTCTTTCCGCGGATGCCCTGCTATCGGGTGCCGGCGGCAGTGCGCGCATTCGCACCTTTTTTCGCCGGCAAGGGCGTCGTCGAGCGGCACTCATACCTCGGGCTGCTCAAAGGCTGGTTCGTCCATAGCCATCCCCACCGGTCGGCCTGGCCCTCAGCCTGATCGCGGGCCGACCGCTGACGGCCGATCGGCCGTGCCATCCCCGTACCGATTTACAGGAGTTTTGTCTACCTCGCACCGGGCACGCGAGATGCAGGGCCGCAGTCCCGTGCGCATTTTCAGGATGATGTCGACTGAACTACCGAGACGATTGGACGACAAGGCGCGCCGAGAGGCCGTCAAGGTCGGACTGACCGCCTTGCGGGCGCGCGGAAGACGCGCGGCAAACGGAAAACCCGGCGGCTTTCGTCTGCTTGACCGGGATGGGACCTGCGTCGCAGGCGATGGCTACGAACTCAGCGCGCAGGACGTGATCGAATTCTGCAACCGGATACCTTGAACCACCCGGTCCCGGGCTGAAGCCAGCGCATCGACATCTGGAGTACCTGGCCATGATCCATCGATTGTCGAACCCGTTGGCAACCGCGACCGTGGTCGCTGCGCTGGCGATCGGTACGATCCTGTCCAACCGCGCAGCGGCACAGGAAAAACAGACGCTGTCGCTTGGCGGGACGCTTGCCGGCAGCCTCACCCTATCTGGGTACCTGGGGGTCGGTGGTCGACAAGGAGTGCTACGCCAACACCCGCGCTCTGGGTGAGGGCGGTTTGGTCCTCTCGGTCAGCAAGTCGTTTTGACCCCCCCCGTGCTTCGGTACAATGCCGCGTCGCCTCCGTAGCTCAGTGGATAGAGCATCCCCCTCCTAAGGGGAGGGTCGCACGTTCGATTCGTGCCGGAGGCGCCAGGTTCTATGCGGTTCGTCGGTTGATCGGGCACCAACGTTTGTACGGCCCAGAAGGGATTGTACGGCAGATCGTGCCACTTGCCCCTCTGGACGACCACCCCTACGCGCTGGTAACTTCCGGGTTCCGACCACCTGGGGAACAGATGGTGCCAGCACGAAAAGAAGCCAACTGTCACGGATCGGCGTAATGGAGCCGGCGATGTGCGGCGTTTTTGCAAGCCCGGTTTTTGGGGCGGCCGGCGCTTGGCGCGGAGCCCGGAAAGAGGCGCCTTCGAGGGTGAGGCAGTAGGCGTTGTGACGCAGCCGATCGAGCGTTGCTGAGGCGAGCAGCCGGTTGGCCGGGAAGGCCTGATCCCACTCGGGGTAGTCGAGGTTGCTGGTGACCACAGTG
>JBBRJB010000217.1:0-5572 GCA_038220085.1 Burkholderiales bacterium | reverse complement strand
CGGCCGGCGGGCGTCAGGCTGGCGCCTCGGCCGCGCCGGTCGAACAGCAGGACATCCAGGTCGAGTTCCAGTTGCCGTACCGTATAGGTCAGTGCCGACGGCACCTTGCCGAGCGCGGCCGCGGCGGCGCTGAAACTGCCGTGGCGGGCAATGGTGTCGACCACCCGCAGGGCGTCCAGAGAGAGGGGCATATGTTCAATTACTTTGAATGATTTGTTGAGTATATTACGGTTGAGTAAGCCTATAAGCGTAGCAAAATAGGGTTTGAGGAAGCAAATTATTTGATGAAAAGGAGTTGCGATCATGATTGAAGTCCGTCCGGCCGGCGAGCGCGGCCATGCCGACCACGGCTGGCTCGTCTCGAAGCACAGTTTCTCGTTCGCGGATTATCACGACCCGGCCCACATGGGGTTCGGTCCGCTGCGGGTGATCAACGAGGACCGGGTCGCCCCGGGAATGGGGTTCGGCACCCATGGCCACCGCGACATGGAAATCATCAGCTACGTGCTGGAAGGCGCCCTGGGACACAAGGACAGCCTGGGCAACGGCTCGGCGATCCGGCCGGGGGACGTCCAGCGGATGAGCGCCGGCACCGGAGTGAGGCATTCGGAGTTCAACCGGCAGGAGGGGGGGGAGACCCACTTCCTGCAGATCTGGATCGAGCCGGACCGGCGCGGCATTGCGCCGTCGTACGAAGAGCGCCACTTTCCGGCGGCCGACAAGCGCGGCCGATTGAGGCTGGTCGCCTCGCCGGACGGCCGCGAGGGCTCGGTCCTGATACACCAGCAGGCAACGCTGCATGCCGGGCTCTTCGACGGAGCGGAGCACGATTCGCTGGCAATCGAGGCCGGGCGCAGGGCTTACGTCCATGTCGCCCGCGGCAGCGTCAGCGCGAACGGCCATCGCCTGGTTGCCGGCGACGGGCTCAAGCTGGTCGATGAGCCGGAGGTGATCCTTGGCGACGGTGAGGGCGCGGAAGTGCTGGTGTTCGTACTGCCCTGATCGCGTCAGGCGCGCGGGCGTCAGGGGATCATCAGGGCGGCAATAAAGACACCGATCATGAGAAAGGTCAGCGACACCTTCGCCACCATGCCGACCGCCATGCCCAGCCAGGTGGCGATCCCGACGTTGCGCGCGCGGATCAGGTCCCGGTCCACCAGGTACTGGCCGGCGACTGCCCCGACGAAGGGCATGAAGATCAGGCCCCAGAGACCGGTGAAGATGCCGAGCACGGTACCGATCAAGGCGCCGCCGATGGCTTCCTTGCTCGCGCCGGCCCGCTTGGCGCCCAGCACCCCCGCGACGTAGTCGACTATCCAGGAGACGATTGCCAGCACGGTCACGATCGCGACCGTGACGCCGGTGACGCGGGTGAAGTCCTCGATCCAGGCGGCCAGCACGATCCCCGCCAGCACGAGAATGGCGCCGGGCAGCGCCGGCAGGACCGTGCCGGCCACACCGACGGCGAGGAGCGCGACGGCCAGAATCCACAAGGCGATATCCATGGTGCGGCGCTCCTGCGCAGTCGAGGGGGCTGGAAAGGTTAGCAGGAATTCGGGGATCGCATCGCCGGCGCATGTTAGGGTACTGCGGCTGACCGGCTCATCGATCCGGCCGCGAGGGGGAGAACGGCATGCTCGGAATCTCAGGCACACTGGCCACGTTGGCAGGCGTCATCGCTGGCGCGGGTGCGCTGCTGATCGGCTGGCTGGTGTCGATCTGGCTGGTTTGTTCCGCCCTGGTTGCCCTGGGCGCCTACAGCCGCGGCCGGAGCGTGCCACTCTGGCTGTTCCTCGCCATCCTCTTGACGCCGCTGCCTGCTGCAGTGATGCTGTTGCTGTTCCCTGATCGATCCGAACTGCGACAACGCCGGGATGCGAAGCAGGGCCGCGATGGCTGGCGCTTGTGTCCTTCCTGCAGCGAGGTGGTGCGGGCCGAGGCCCGACGCTGCCGCTTCTGCCTCGCCGACCTCACCCGTCGGATCGATGTGCTGCCCCGGCAGTTGTCCCCCGAACGAGTGGAGCCGCGACTGCAATGAAAGACGACCAGGATCCGGACATGACATTCCCGCCGCCGCAGGCCGGTCGCCGCAGACTCCTGAGGGCATTGTCGGCAGCCCCGGTATCCCGCCGCCTGCCGGCGGGAGTCGCGGGCGGGGCGATTGCGGCGCTGCCGGTGCCGGCAGTCCTTGCCGCCACCCCGTTCTGCGACCCGCCGTCGTCGCCGACCCAGGCACAGACCGAAGGCCCCTACTTCACCCCGAACTCGCCCCGACGGGCTTCGTTGCTGGAAGCCGATGTGAAGGGAGTCCGGCTCGTACTGACCGGCCGGGTGCTGGCAACCGATTGCACCCCGGTGCCGTCGGCCCTGCTGGACTTCTGGCAGGCCGATGCCGACGGGAATTACGACAATCGGGCTTACCGGCTCCGTGGCCACCAGTTCGCCGACGAACAGGGGCAATACCGGCTGGAAACCGTGCTGCCGGGGATTTATCCGGGCCGGACCCGGCACATCCACGTCCGGGTGCAGCCTCGCGATGGGCGCCTGCTGACCACGCAGCTCTATTTTCCGAGGGAGATCCGCAACGATCGGGACGGTATCTTCTCGCCGGCGCTGCTCGTCACAATGGCGCCGCCGGATCGAAGCGAGCCTTCGGCTGGGCAGGCCCCGGTACCGGCGGCCATGAGCGCCACCTTCGACTTCGTGCTCGTCAGGGGGTGAGGCTGCCGGCCGTCGGGCCCGCGCCAACGGTCAGGGCGTCGCGTTTTCGTCCCAGCAATTCATTGGCCACCAGCGCCGCCAGGATCAGGCTGCCGCCGTAGATCGTGGCGTCTGCCGGGCGCTCGCCGGCGCCCAGCCAGGCCCAGAGCGGGCCGAACACGACCTCGAGCAGCGCGAGCAGGGCGGTCTCCTGCGGCCTCAGATGGCGGGCGGCCCAGATCATCAGGATGCACGGAAGGCCGAGCTGGAAAACTCCCAGGCCCGCCAGGAGCATCACGTCGCTGGCGGTCGCCTGGACGGGGAACATCAGCGGCAGCATCGCCAGGCAGGAAATCACTCCGCCGATCAGAAGGGCCGGGACCAGGTCGACCCGGGCCTGCTGCCGCTTCATGATGATCAGGTTGATCGCGGAGGCCAGTGGCACCCCCGCGGCCACCAGCATCCCCCAGAGACTGCTGTGGTCGTCCCCGGTCTGGAGCCCGTCCTTGACCATCCAGACGATTCCTGCGCCGGCGACCGCGATGGCCGCCCAGGTCCGGCCGGCGATGCGCTGGTCGAGCACCAGCCACGACAACAGGGCCGTCAGCAGCGGCGCTACTGCCAGCACGACCAGGGTCTTGGCGACCGTGGTGATCGTCAGCGCGACCATGAAGCAGGTGAACATCGCCGCCCACATCACGCCGGACACCAGGCCGGGCCAGCCGGCGGCCGAGATGACGCCCAGCCAGCGCGAACCCTTGGTGGCAATGAGATAGCCGCCGACGAACAGGATGCAGGACAGCGACCGCCAGAAAGTCAGCTCGAAGCCGGCCGCCTGGTCGAGCTGCCGGGTAACCACCCCGGCGGTGCTCCAGAGCAGCGCGCACAGGACCATCGTCGCGACGGCGAGGCGATGGCGCCGCGTCTCGGGCGAGGTACTCATATGCGCCGGGCTTCAGAGGAGGCGGCAGCAGGCCTGATCTTGCGGGAGCTGAAGTCCTGCTCCCAGCTGCCCGGCTGCAGGTCGGGCTTGAGCGAGACGCGCCGGTCGAAGACGAACAGCTCGCCCTGCCAGTGGCGCTCGCCGACCTCCTCGAAATACTTCAGCACGCCACCCTCCAACTGGACCACGTGATCGACGCCGTTTGCCGCGAGATAGAGCGCGGCCTTCTCGCAGCGGATGCCGCCGGTGCAGTAGGTGACCACCCGCTTGCCGGCCAGTGCGTCGCGGTAGGGCCTCAGCGCCGCGGGGAACTCGGTAAAGGCGCTCACCTTCGGATCGATGGCCCCCGCAAACGCGCCGACTTCGACCTCGAAGGCATTGCGGGTGTCGACCAGCGCGACCGGGCGGCCCTCGTCGTCGGTACCGCGGTCCAGCCAGCGGGCGAGCACGGCAGCCTCGACCGCAGGCGCACGCCCTCGGGCCGGCGCGTACTGCGGCTGTCGAAAGGTGATGATTTCCTTCTTCAGCTTGACCAGGAGGCGGTTGAAGCTCTGGCTGTCGGAACGGCTTTTCTTGAACGCCAGCCCGGCGAGTCGCGGGTGGGCCGTCAGGATGTCGGCGAAAGCGCGCGCATCAGCCTCTTGTCCGCAGACGAAGACGTTGATGCCCTCGGGTGCCAGCAGCACCGTGCCGCGCATCGAGAGTTCCCTGCCTGCCGCGAGCAGGTCCTGCCGCAGCGCGGACAGGTTCTCGAGGTCCGTGAAAAGATACGACGCCAGGTTGAGATACATAACTGTGATTCTAGCCGAGCGGACCGGCGGTTCCGGGCCGGCGCCGACCCGGCGGCGCTACCGGCCGCCCCGGCGGCACGCGGTCGGTTCTGACGTCAGACGGCGGCCCTCGTACAATGGCTCGCTCCTCCCGATCGACGCGAAGCCTGCGCCTGCCGTAATGCCGAATGACCGGACTATCGATTCCAGTGAGTGACCCCGGATACGTCCATCTGCGGCTGCGGTCCGAGTACTCGATCTCGGATTCGATCGTTCGCATCGACGACGCGATGGCGGCCGCTGCTGCCGACCAGCAACCCGCCCTGGCGTTGAGCGATTCAGCCAACCTGTTCGGCTGGGTAAAGTTCTACCGGGCAGCGATCGCCAAGGGCATCCAGCCGTTGTGCGGGCTCGATTCTTGGGTGACGAATCCGGAGGAGCGCGACCGCCCGCACCGCCTGTTGCTGCTGGCAGCCGACCTCGCCGGCTATCGCAACCTGTGCCAGCTGATTTCGCGCGGGTGGCTCGAGAACGAGTACCGGGGCCGGGCCGAACTGCACCCCGGCTGGCTGGGCGCTGATCAGACCCGCGGCATCATTGCGCTGTCCGGCGCGGCCTCGGGCGAAGTCGGCCAGTGGCTGCTGGCAGGCAACCGGTCGCGGGCCGAGGAGGCCGCGTTGCGTCTGTCGGGCCTGTTTCCGGGGTCGTTCTACCTGGAAGTCCAGCGCCACGGCACGCCGGAAAGCGAGTCCTGCACCCGGGAAAGCGCGCGGCTGGCGGTGCGCCTGGGCCTGCCGCTGGTCGCTACCCATCCGATCCAGTTCATCGCCGTCGACGACTTCCGTGCCCACGAGGCCCGGGTCTGCATTGCCGACGGCGAGATGCTGGCGAACCCGCGTCGCGTGCGCCGGTTCACGCCCGAGCAGTATTTCAAGTCCCGCGCGGAAATGACCGATCTGTTTGCGGACCTGCCCGAAGCCCTGGCCAACAGCGTCGAGATCGCGCGGCGCTGCTCGTTCTCCATGAAGCTGGGCGAGTCCCGGCTGCCGGCCTTCCCGACACCCGAAGGCATGGGAGTGGATGAATATCTTCGCCGCCTGTCGGCGCAAGGCCTGGTCGCGCGGATGGCAAAGCTGTTCCCGGATCCGGCGGTGCGCGA
>JBBRJB010000216.1:0-5582 GCA_038220085.1 Burkholderiales bacterium | reverse complement strand
ATCGCCGAGCAGTTCGGCATCACCGGCCTGCCGGTCTGGGCCCTCTACCTATTCGCTTTCCTGTTGACCTTCATTGCAGTGCGACTGGCTGGTGCGTTGATACTGAAAGGCGCTCGTTCCGTGGGGCTCGCGAGCGTCGATCGGGTGCTGGGGGCCGCCTTGGGCGTCGCGCGGGCAGGCCTGGTCATCCTCGTGGCGGCAGTGATCGCGCATCGGCTGGGATACGCCCAGTCGGTCTCCTGGCAGACCGCCGCGGCACGGCCCCTGCTGGAAACCATGATCGAGATGGCCCAGCCCTGGCTGCCTGCCGCAAAGAAGGCGTAGGCTCGGTGATCGCCATCAGCGTCATGCGGCTTGTCCGTTTGAATTCGGCGCCGTGCGGTGTGATATGTCAGTAACGTCCGAACGACGGAACAGGAAGTAGCTCATGTGCGGAATCCTTGGCGTGGTGTCTCGCACGCCGGTCAACCAGGTGCTTTACGACGGCCTGCTGCTGCTGCAGCATCGTGGCCAGGACGCCGCGGGCATTGCCACCTGTACCGGCCGTGCGTTTTCGATGCAGAAAGGCAACGGGCTCGTGCGCGACGTGTTCAGGACCCGCAACATGCGGGCGCTGCCCGGCAATTCCGGCATCGCCCACGTGCGCTATCCCACGGCCGGATCCGCCGCGAACGGCGAGGAAGCGCAGCCCTTCTATGTCAACGCGCCCTTTGGCCTGACCCTGGCGCATAACGGCAACCTCACCAACGCGGCAGAACTGAAGGACGAGATGTTCCGGCTGGACCGGCGTCATATCAATACCGACTCGGACTCTGAGGTCCTGCTCAACGTGCTGGCCAACGAACTCCAGGCCCATGCTTCCGGAATATCGCTCGACCCCGCCACGATTTTCAAGTCGGTGGCGGTGCTGCAGCAGCGCGTACGCGGTGCCTATGCCTGTGTGGTGGAGATTGCGGGTTATGGCGTGCTGGGATTTCGCGATCCGTTCGGTATCCGGCCGATCTGCTACGGGGTTGCCGAAACGGATTCCGGCACGGAATACCTGATCGCTTCGGAGTCGGTCGCGCTGGAAGGATCCGGTTTCAAGTTCGTGCGGGACATCGAACCCGGTGAGGCGATCTTCATCGACCTGGACGGCAATTTTCATCGCCAGCAGTGTGCGCCCCGGTCGCAACTGACGCCCTGCATCTTCGAATACGTCTACTTCGCCCGCCCCGACTCGGTCATCGATGGCACTTCGGTCTACGATGCGCGCCTCAAGCTGGGTGAGAATCTTGCCGACACGGTACGCAACGCCTGGCGCAGCGGCGACATCGATGTGGTGATGCCGATTCCCGACACCTCGAGGCCCTCGGCTATGCAACTGGCGATGCGCCTGGGCCTGGATTACCGGGAAGGCTTCATCAAGAATCGCTATGTGGGGCGCACCTTCATCATGCCGGGGCAGGCCGTGCGACAGAAATCCGTGCGCCAGAAACTCAATGCGATGAGCATCGAATTCAAGGGCAGGAACGTGCTGCTGGTGGACGATTCCATCGTGCGCGGCACCACCTCGCGGGAGATCGTGCTCATGGCCCGGGAGGCGGGCGCCAACAAGGTGTTTTTCGCTTCCTCGGCGCCGCCCATCCGCTTTCCGAACGTCTACGGCATCGACATGCCGACGCGCAACGAACTGATCGCCCATGGCCGCAGCGACGAGGAGATCAGGATCGCAATCGGCGCCGATGCGCTGCTCTACCAGAGCATCGATGCCATGAAGCAGGCGGTCACGGACGCCGGCCCCCGGGTCAACCGATTCGAGGCATCCTGCTTCGACGGCCATTACATCACCGGCGACATCACGCCGGACTACCTCGACCGGATCGAGAATGCGCGCCTGATGCCGCGAGTTGCCGGCGAGGACGGCGACCGTAACCAGATGAACCTGAAGTTCTCCGCTGTGCGGGACTGACCAGGACAAAGCAACCGCCGGCAAGCGGCGGCTTCACCATGCCGGCGGTGCGCCGGACAGGACCATGAACGAACGAACCCCTCCTTCCGACTCCTCGTTTTCGGACTACGAGATCGAAACCCGCGCCGTCCGGGCAGGCTTCGAGCGCACGGAGTACGGTGAGCACACCGAGCCGATGTTCCTGACATCGAGCTTCGTGCACACCAGTGCCGCCAACGCCGCGGCCAAGTTTGCCAACGAGATCGACGGTTACATCTATTCGCGTTTTCGCAATCCCACGGTGATGCTGTTCCAGGACCGGCTTGCCGCACTGGAGGGCGCGCCCGCCTGCCTGGCTACCGCCTCGGGCATGTCGGCAATCCAGTCGGTCATCCTCAGCCTCACCAGGAGCGGCGATCACATCGTCAGTTCGCGGGGGGTGTTCGGCACGACAGTGCAACTGTTCGCGCTGTTCGAGCGCTACGGTGTACGGACCGCCTATGTCCCGCAGACTGACCTGGCTGCCTGGGAAGCGGCAATCGAGCCGACCACCCGGTTCTTTTTCCTGGAGACTCCCGCCAACCCCTCGACCGACGTCGCCGACCTGCAGGCTCTGGCGGCGCTTGCGCACCGCCACGGCATCCTGCTGGTCGTCGACAACTGCTTCTGCACGCCTATCCTGCAGCGACCGCTGGAGCATGGCGCGGACATCATCGTGCACTCGGCGACCAAGTATCTGGATGGCCAGGGCCGCGTCCTCGGGGGTGCCGTGCTCGGGACACGGGAATACGTCAAGGAAAAACTCGAACCGGTGCTGCGCTACGGCGGGCCGACGCTTTCGGCGTTCAATGCGTGGGTGCTTGCCAAGGGACTCGAGACCCTGCCCTTGAGGATGCGCCAGCAGTCGGCGAACGCGCTGGAGGTCGCGTCCTGGCTTGAGCGTCAGCCGCAGGTTTCCCGGGTCCTTTATCCGGGCCTGCGCAGCCATCCGCAGTACGAGCTCGCTGCGCGCCAGCAAAGCGCATCCGGACCGGTACTCAGCTTCGAGGTCAGGAGCAGGGACCGGGAGCAGGCGCGGGCCGCCGCGTGGGCGGTGGTCGACGGTTGCCGGTTGTTGTCGATCACGGCCAATCTAGGTGACGTAAAGACCACGATCACCCATCCCGCCAGCACCACCCATGGTCGCATGGCACCGGCGGTGCGGGAAGCCGCCGGGATCACCGAGGGCTTGTTGAGGGTCGCCGTCGGTCTGGAGTCGCCCGCGGATGTCTGCGCCGATCTCGGACGCGGCCTGGGCTTGGCGTGAGCCTGCGCTTCCGGTCCGCCTTTTACACCACGCGGCAGCAAATGGTGACCAAGTTCCGGCCATCTCTGGTCGTTTCTGTGCGTTAATGGTCAATCGCATCCGCCGGCATCGGCGGTGCCGTCCGGCCACGGTGCAGTATGAACAGCTTCGAGCAGTTCCTCTCGCTTCTACAGTGTCCGGGCTGCGGCGATTCCTTCTCCTATAAGGCGGTGCCCGTGCGGCCCGGACAGGGTCGCTACGGTATCCTCGCCTGTCGCTGCAGCCGATATCCGGTGCTCGACGACGTGCCTGTGCTGATGAAGGGTGAGATCGGCATCATTTCGCACTGGAACGACGGCGCCATCCATGTCGGGCCGACCGCCCAGGCGCTGGTGGCCCTGCTGGAGCAGGGCCTCACCGACGAAGCGCTGATCTCGTGCCTGGAATTTCCGCGCAAGTATCCGCTGCAGGGGCGCCTGACGCGCGCTCATGTTTGGCCCGTCCCGATCGGCAACAGGGCGGGCCTGGCCCAGACTCGTCAGGGGCTTCGTCATCTGCTCGAGCGTCCCGAGGTCGTTGCGGAAGACGTATTCAATTTCTTCTACTCGAAGCGTTCCGGCAATAATCCCTACCTGGCGGAATACTTCCTCAATCGCTTTGTCATGCCGCGCTACCTCTCGGCGATGGCGCTCGTCCAGCGCATCGGCGTGAGCGACCAACCGGTGCTCGATATCGCCTGCGGCTACGGGCACTTTGAACACTACCTCACGCAGCGCAGCCGCCGGGTGCCCGCCGTCGGGGTCGACTTCAACATCTCTCAGGTCTGGGGTGCAAAGAGATGGGTCGCGCCGCAGGCGTGGTTCGCCTGTTGCGACGCCAGTAAGCCCTTGCCGTTCAAGTCGGGAAGCTTCTCCGCTGCCCTGTGTTCCGATGCCTTCATGCTCATGCCAGACAAGCCGTTGCTGGTGAATGAGGTGGAGCGGGTCGCACCGATGCGGCCGGCGATCTACGCGCGGGTCGGCAACAAGCTGGTGGGGCCGCCTAACCCGCCCGGTGGCGGCGAGATGCTGGCGGAGGAATACTGGGACCTGTTCGGCCGTAGTGAATCGCGTTATTTCCCGGACGCCGCCCTCTGGAAGCGTTACCTGATGCGTGACAACCCGCTCGCCCATCAACCGTCGCCGCTGGCGGACCTGCGCTGGGAGAAGTACCTCAGCTATGTTCGGCATCCCGAGGCTCTGTCGCCGCAGGGTGAGGAAGAGGGCGTCTGGTGCCATGGGGTGGGCAAGCTGACCCTGAACACGGTGGTCCGGATCACGGCCGACCTGGGCGACCGGCTCGCCAGCGAGTTCATGTATCGGACCGTCTGGGGCGCCTATGAGGACGCGGACATGATGGCCTACACCGAGCGCTGGGGGCGCATCGACAAGCGTGAGTTGCGCGGGGCGCTGGCCGATCCCCGATGCCGGGCCGCGAGCAGCCTGGTGGGCCGATTCGCACTGATCGGCGTGCCCGAGCGCTATGTCGGGGACCGACTTGAACAGCACCGCGGGTCCGGCGCCCACGCGCTCGGAGCGTCACCAGCGGGGCTGTCGCGAGCCGCCTGATTTCCCGCGCGGCGGCGCACAGTCAACGAAAGTCCCGGCTGCGGGTGGCCAGGTCGCCGAGCAGGTGGGTGTGGTCCACGATGCGCTGGGCCAGCAGGTTCATCACCTGCCCACCAGTATCCATGTCCCGCTGCCAGGTGCCGTAGACGGTCAACAGCCTGCCTCCGAGCACTGCCTTGCGATAACGCTCCAGGTGGTCGGGCCAGACGATCACGTTGACCGCGCCGGTATCGTCCTCCAGGGTCAGGAAGACCACGCCACTGGCGGTTTCCGGTCTTTGCCTGTGCGTCACCAGGCCGCTGGCGCGGGCGAGACGGCCATGCGGGTAGGTTCGAAGCTCTTCCGCGGGTACCACCTGAAAGCGCGACAACTGCCCGCGCAGCAACGAAAGCGGATGCCTGCCCATCGGGATGCCCAGCGAGCGATAGTCCGCCAGCGTGTCTTCGGCTTCGGTGGGTGCCGCCAGATCCAGCGGCGCTTCGTTGAACCGGGTGGCAGACAGCAGTTCCGGCATCGGCTGGATGCCGGATACCTGCCAGGCCGCGTCGACGCGATGGGCCGCCAGGCCGCGCAAGGCGTTGGCGCGGGCCAGTGCCTGCAGTTCCTGCTGATTCAACCAGGCGCGCCGGGCGAACTCTTCGATGGAGGGCCAGGGTCCATCGGCACGGCTTGCCAGGATCCGGGCGCCGGCGGATTCGGCCAGGCCGCGGATCCGGTTCAATCCGAGGCGCACTGCAGGTTGCGGGCGGTAGTCGACGCC
>JBBRJB010000215.1:0-5596 GCA_038220085.1 Burkholderiales bacterium | reverse complement strand
GACCGAACCGGGTCGACTGAAGAAGGCATGCGTCATTGAATGAATGTACCGGGAAGCCACTGCACGGGCAACTTGGGGGTCGTGCACTTGGGGGTCGTGCACTTGGGGGTCGTGCACCCGGGAGTGGGTGAGACCTGGGGTGTTGTGACATGGTTCACTGCAGCGGCGTATGCCCCGGCCGACAATGCCCCTTCCAGCGGGTGTTCCGCGGCAGGAGAGACAGGCTATGCTGCAACCGTGCCGGGTCATCACGGCAATTTTTGCACTGGGGCTGATCGCAGCATGCGGCGGCGGCAGCGGCGTGTCGTCGCTCGATGACGGAAAATCCGTCGCGACACCCACCCCGGCGCCGGCCGCGTGCAGCGCCGCGCCGACCATTCCCGCCGGCACCGGCGCCGCCGCCGGCCCCGTGTCGTCGTCGAGCATTCTCTACGCCAAGAGCGACAGCGGGCGGGTGTGGGTGGTCAATCCGGACAACGACTCGGTCAGCGTCATCGACGCGGGATCAATGACGCGCATCGCGGAAGTCGCCGTCGGCGGCAACCCCAGGACCCTGGCTCTCGCCGGCGACGGCTGCGTATGGGTCGCCAACCGCGACTCGGCAACCATCAGTGTCGTCGACCCCGCCAGCCTTCAGGTCGCAAAGACCGTCGCACTGCCGCGCGCGTCCCAGCCCTTCGGTATCGTGTTCTCGCCGAGCGACGGCACTGCCTGGTTGGCGCTGGAAGCGCTCGGACAGGTCGCCAGGCTCGATCCGGCCAGCGGCACTATCACTGCAAGCCTGGAGGTCGGCCCGAATCCGCGCCATCTGTCGATGACGCACGACGGACGCTCGCTGCTTGTTTCCCGCTTCATCTCCCCGCCCCTGCCGGGCGAAGCCGGCGCCAGTCCCCAGGCCCGGGTGAACGGCGTCGCGCACGGCGGCGAGCTGGTGGTGGCGGACGTCGCCGACATGACCATCACCAAGACCATCGTGCTCTCAGTCAGCGACCGCAGCGACTCCAGCCTGCAGGCGCGCGGTATTCCCAACTATCTCGGCGCCGCGGCCATCGCCCCGGACGGACTCTCGGCCTGGGTGCCCTCGAAGCAGGACAACGTGTTGCGGGGCAACCTGCGCGACGGGCTGCCGCTCGATTTCCAGAGCACCGTGCGGGCAATCAGTTCGCGCATCATCCTCGGCGCAAGCCTGAGCGAGGACGCCGACCTGCGCGTCGACCACGACAATTCGGGCGTCGCCTCCGCCGCCGTGTTCGACCCCACCGGAACCTACCTCTTCGTAGCACTGCAGACTTCGCGCCAGGTAGCGCTGGTCGATCCTGCCGGCGGCCGCGAAATCCGCAGGCTGGTGAGCGGCCGCGCGCCCCAGGGCCTGGCCCTGTCGGCCGATGGCCGGCGGCTGTTCGTCGACAACTTCATGGACCGTACCGTCGGCGTCATCGACCTCGCCGGACTGCTCGACGGGCAGGCCCCCCGCAACCTGGCGACGATTCCCACCGTGGCCCGTGAACGCCTCACGCCGCAGGTCCTGACCGGCAAGCAGTTCTTCTACGATGCGCTCGACCCCCGCCTGGCGCGCGACGGCTACCTGAGTTGCGCAAGTTGCCACGCTGACGGCGCTGCCGACGGCCGTACCTGGGACCTGACCCACGCCGGCGAAGGGCTGCGCCGGACTATCTCCCTGCGGGGCCATGCCGGGCGCCGCCTGCTGCACTGGAGCGGCAATTTCGACGAGACCCAGGACTTCGAGCGGCAGATCCGGGAACTGGCGGGCGGCCAGGGATTGATGAACGATGCCGATTACTTCTTCGCGAGCCGCAGCGAGCCGATGGGCACCCCCAAGGCCGGCGTCAGCAGCGACCTCGACGCCCTCTCGGCTTACATGGCATCGCTCAACGCTTTCGCGCCAAGCCCGGCGCGCAACGCAGACGGCGGCCTGACGGCCCAGGCGCAGTCGGGCAAGGCCTTGTTCGGCGCCAGCGGCTGCCTGGGCTGCCACGGTGGGGCGGATTTCGGCGGCACCGGCGACTCGCTGCATGACATCGGCACGATCAAGCCTTCCAGCGGCAAACGACTGGGTGGGCCCTTGACCGGCATCAATACGCCGCCGCTGCGCGATGCCTGGTCGGCCGCCGCTTTCCTGCACGATGGTTCGGCGTCCAGCGTTACCGCGGCAATCGCTGCACACGCTTCCGCGCCGTCGCTGACCAGCGACGACCTCGCCAGGCTGGCCGCCTATGTCACCCAGATCGGCAACGAGGAGTAGACCGGCGCCGACGCCCCCAGCCCTTTCAGACGTCGAAGAAGACGGTCTCGTCCGGACCTTGCATGCGGATGTCGAATCGGTAGCGCATCCTGCCGGCCTGTTCGCCCTCCCGCTGCGCGATCAGGGTCCTGCGACGGCCAGCCGGGACCGCATTGAGCACGGCATCGGCGCCGTTCGCCGGTTCGCCCTCGAAGTAAGCACGGGTGAAGGCGTGAACCAGCATGCCACGCATGAGCACGATCAGGTTCAAGTGCGGCGCCTGGCCGTCCTTCGTGACCCCCGGCTTGATGGTCTGGAAGCGGTACTCGTTGCGTGGCTCCGTGCCGGTGCCGACCCGACCGAAACCGCTGAATCCACCGGCCAGCGCCTCGGCTCGGTTCTTCACGTAGCGGCCATCCGCATCCGCCTGCAGCACTTCGATCAGCGCGTCCGGAATCGGCTTGCCGGCGCCGTCGAACACCCTGCCGACCAGTTCGATCGGCTCTCCCTTGGCGCCGTCGCCGGCAATGCCGCCGTCGAACAGGCTGCCGAAGGCATGGCCGGCGTCATAGCCGTACTGGGTGGGCACCAACCCGTACGCGAAGAACGGCCCCACTGTCTGTGACGGCGTCTGCCGCAGGTCCTGCTGGCCCTTCGAGACGGACTGCTTCAGGGTCTTCTTCTTCATCATCGGGCCTCCATCGGCGTCGCCTTCCGTCCGCGCAGGATGATGTCGAACCGGTAGCCGAGGGCGTAGCCTTCCTCGGTCAGATCCATCGAGAATTTCGCCACCATACCGTCGCGGGCGGCGGCCGGCGTGCCCTGCAGGATCGGGTCGAACGCCATCAGCGGATCTCCGGGGAAGTACATCTGGGTGACGAGTCGGCTGGCGAAGTACTCGCCGAACAGCGAAAAATGGATGTGATTCGGGCGCCAGGCATTGGGATGATTGCCCCACGGATAGGCGCCGGGCTTGATCGTCAGGAAGCGATAGCGCCCCTCCTTGTCGGTGATGCAGCGGCCCGCGCCCAGGAAATTCGGGTCGAGCGGCGCGTCATGCCGGTCGACTTGATGGACATAGCGGCCGGCGGCATTGCATTGCCACAGCTCGACCAGCGTGTTGCGCACCGGGCGGCCCCGCTCGTCCATTACCCGACCCGCGACGATGATGCGTTCGCCAAGGGGTTCGCCATTGATCCGCGCATTGCGCGTCAGGTCGTGGTCCAGCTCACCGATCTGGTCGTGCCCGTAAACCGGTGCAGCCAACTCCGAAAGGGTGTGCGCCAGCGGAACCAGCTTCTTCTTCGGCCCGCGCAAGGGCGTCGATTTGTAGCCGGGGTGAATGTAAGGCGGCTGGGTCGACCAGTCCCTTGCCGCAATCACGGTTGTTTTCGCCATGGTTCCACTCGGTTCGCAAAGAGCCCGATGATAAGCGGCGATCCCGGACGCCGGCGGCCATCGTGGGCGCAGGCGTCGTCCGCGTACCCGCGGCAGCCAGGGGTCAGACCTGGACCGGCCTTGGCGGGTTGAGGATCAGGTCGGCACCGCGCTCGCCGATCATGATGGCCGCGGCGTTGGTGTTGGCCGACACCACGGTCGGCATCACCGAGGCATCGATCACGCGCAGGCCACTCACCCCGTTCACCCGCAGTTGCGGATCCACAACCGCCTCGGCATCGCTGCCCATACGGCAGGTGCCGACCGGATGAAACACGGTCCCGCCCTGGTTGCGGGCAAAGGCCAGCAGGTCGTCGTCGCTGCCGGCCTTTTCCCCCGGCAACATCTCCTGATCCCACAGATCGCGGAAGGCCGGCTGGCGATAGATCTCCCGAAGCATCCGGAGACCGGCGACCATGACCCGGCGATCGTGCGGATCGTCGAAGTAATTCGGCGCAATCCGCGGCTGCGCCAGCGGATCGCCGGACACGATGGTGACGCTGCCCCGGGACAAGGGTCGGCACTGGCAAGCGGATGCGGTGAAACCCGAGAAGCGATGCAGCGGGTCGCCCGGCTTGTCCACCGACACCGGCATCACGTTGAACTGCATGTCCGCCCGATCGTCCTGTGCATGCTCCGTGCGGGCGAATCCGCCCACCTGGCCCGCGCCCACCGTCAGCGGTCCGCGGTTCCGGAACAGCCACTGCATTCCCATCCGGGCCAGCGCAACCGGATTACGCACCTGGTCGTTGAGCGACATCCGCTTTCTGAGCCTGATGATGGTGCGGGCCTGGTAGTGATCCTGCAGGTTCGCGCCGACCTGTCGACGATCCAGTGCCACCGGAACCCCCGCCTTGCGAAGGACGTCGGCTGGTCCGATGCCGGAGAGCTGCAGCAACTGCGGCGACTGGATGGTGCCGGCACTGAGGATCACTTCCGCCTCGGCGGTGGCGCTCACCCGCTGACCCTCCTGCAGCCACTCGACTCCGGTGGCTCGCAGGCCGTCCACCAGCACCCGGGTGACCAGGGCCTGGGTGCGGACCGTCAGGTTGGGCCGCGCCAGCACCGGACGCAGGAAACTGCGCGACGCCGACGACCGCAGGCCATTGCGGATGCTGAGCTGATAAGCACCGACGCCATAGTCCGTGTCCGCATTGAAATCCGGATTGAACGGCAGGCCGAACTGCTGGCCGGCCTGCACCCAGGCGGCGCAGTAGGGATGATCGTTCTTCAGGTTCGAGACGCCGAGTTCGCCCGCAGCGCCGTGGTAGGCGCTCTCGCCGCCCTCGTAACGCTCGGACCGTTTGAAGTAAGGCAGCACCGACCCGTAGTCCCAGCCGGTCGCGCCCGCGCGCGCCCAGTCCTCGTAGTCCTGATGCTGTCCCCTGATGTAGATCAACCCGTTGATCGACGAGGAACCGCCCAGAACGCGGCCGCGCGGCCAGACCACATTGCGTCCGCCGCTCCCCTCGCTGGGCACCGTATCGAACAGGCGCGAGAAGCGGGGGTCGTAGATCGTGCGGAAATAGCCGACCGGCAGCCGGAGCCAGAAATTCGAGTCCCCGCCGCCGGCCTCCAGAAGCAGCACGCGCGTCTGCGGGTTGGCTGACAGCCGGTTGGCGAGCACGCACCCCGCCGACCCGGCGCCGACGATGATGTAGTCGTAGACGCCGGTTGTGGTCACGCTTTGATGGTGTCCAGGTAGATCTTGGAGACGAAGTACTTCGACGCCGGCACCGGGTTCTGGATGCCGCCCGCGCTGACGAAGAAGTCGGTCACCTGCTGCAGCCAGCGGGTCGCCGTGCCGTCGGCGTACAGCTTTCGCCATTCCGACGAGGTGAAGTACTTGGACGCCTTGAACTGCTCCGCAAATGCCGCCGGCGCCACGTTCTGGTAGTGCTTGGCCTGCAGGGCGGC
>JBBRJB010000214.1:0-5598 GCA_038220085.1 Burkholderiales bacterium | reverse complement strand
ACTTCCAGCTCGACCTGGCCGCGCTGGAAGCGGCGATCACGCCGCGCACCCGGGCGATCATCACCGTTTCGCCGAACAATCCATCCGGCGCGGTGTATACGGCAGCAGCGCTAGGCGCCGTCAATGCCCTATGCAAGTCGCGCTGCATCTACCACTTCAGCGACGAAGCCTACGAATACTTCTGCTTCGGCGGAGCCCGCCACTTCTCGGCGGCATCGCTACCCGGCTCGGCCGGCCACACGCTGTCGTTCTACTCGTTTTCCAAGGGCTATGGAATGGCGAGCTGGCGGGTCGGTTACCTGCTCTACCCGGCTCATCTCGCCGAAGCGATGAACAAGGTTCAGGACACGAACCTCATCTGCGCTCCAGTTGTCTCGCAGCTGGTCGCCCTCGCCGCCACCCGGGCGGGAAGGCCTGCGATCGAGTCGCACCTGGCGTCGCTCGCCGACGTGCGGGAAACAGTCCACCAGCGCCTTCGCACCCTCGCACCCCTGGCCGGTTTCGTACCGACGCAGGGCGCTTTCTATGTTCTGTTGCGGCTGCCCGCGGTCGCCGACCCCCTGGGATTCAGCCGCGCCATGGTGGAAGGTTTCAAGGTGGCCACGGTCCCGGGCTTTGCCTTCGGCCTGGATCCGCGCGAGGCCAACTACCAGCGTCTGTCGTTCGGCGCGCTCGATCGTTCGGCGGTGACCGAGGGTGTCGACCGCTTCGTGCGGGCCGTCGAGGCGCTTTACTAATTCGGCGTGGCCAGCACCATCGTCCAGTAGGACAGGTAGGCACTGCCTTCGCGGCCGGGCACGACCGCGATCGCGGTCTCCGTGATATCCGGGCGCATCAGCGCGACGCAATGGGGTGGACTGTCGATCCAGGCCTTCATTGCATCCGCCAGGCTGCGGTAGCCGGCGGCGATGTTCTCGTCCGCCTTGCTCCACCGGTAGCCGGCCATCACCAGCCGATCCCACACCAGCTCGCCTGTGGGCCAGGCATGGCCGAAGGCATTGCTATCGAGCATCCATTCCGACTCGAGCAACGCTGCATAGGCGGCGCGCGCGTTCCAGGCCAGCGGACCCACGGCAGGGAAAGCCTTGTCGCCGCAGCTTCGAGCCTGAGACCGCGCGGCGTTGATCGCCGCAAGCGCTTGCGCCGCGAACGGATCCAGTGTCGGCTGGACGACCGCCTGGACCGCTACCCCGTCGGCGCTCTTGTTGCTGAGTGCGGCGTAGTCCTTGCGGATCTGGGCAGCATTGCCTTCGGCAATTGCGGCATCCATGCTCCGCGATTCATCCGCACCGCCACCACAGCCCGACACCAGCAGGGCGCCCATGACCATCGGCGCAAGCCAGCGGCGAAGGGATGAAGGATTGAGAGGGGGCATGCCGGACTCCGGAGCAACGAATCGTCGTTGGATCCATTGTTCGGCAGCCTCGCCGCCAAGGCAGGCGGCCGCGGACGGGCGGCATCCCGGATCGCCCGGATGGCAGGCACCCGTGGCAGCGCGGCACCGCCCGCTGATCGATCAGGGCGCGGCCGGACGCAGGGTGGGCCTGCGGTCGAACCAGTTCGCGGCCTCTTCCAGGCGCGCCGCAAGATGCAGCAAGGTCGCATCCTGGCCGAGCCGGCCGACCAATTGCACCCCCACTGGAAGCCCGGACTGGAGCCGCCCGCGATGCGGTCCAACTGCCAGGGGTTGCGGGTGGCGCCATAGGCTTGCGGTTCGGTGCTGATGTTGAGCCCGAACTCCGGCGACTTGGTGCGCCCCAGTATCAGGAAACCCGCCGATTTGAGCCGAACCACCAGGGATGAATCGAACGTCGCTGGCGTACCGGCAAGCAACCTGCTGCCGTTGGTCAGCGGCAATCCCTGGGCCGGCGCATTGAGATCCTTCAGCAGATAAGGCACGCCGGCAAACGGGCCCGCCAGCTTCTGCCGGCTCGCCAACTCGAGGGCACTGTCGAAGGAGCGATAGACAACGGCATTGACCAGGGGATTCAGTTGTTCGATGCGGGAGATCGCTGTTTCGACCACCTCCCTGGCACTCAGCGAGGATCGGCAACAGTGCATGCAAAGCATAGTCCGCAACCGCGATGGCATCAATTCGGACGACGCTGACGTGCCGCAGGACGCCGACACCCTGGTCGAATCGGTACAATACCGGTGAGATCGACTACGGATTTCCTCAGGAATCTGCCGGAGTATGATGAAACTGAAACTCCTCCCGCGCAGTCTCGCCGCACTGGCGATCACCCTAGCCTCAGCCGTTGCCCTCGCACAGGGATATTCGGCCGGCGACGTGCAGATCCAGCATCCTTATGCCACCCCGACGCCCCCCGGGGCGAAGATCGGGGCCGCCTATTTCGTCAGCCTGGAGAATCGCGGCGACAAGGCCGACCGGTTGCTGCGCGCGTCGACGTCGGTTGCAGCCAGCGTTGAAGTGCACTCCGGGGAGATCGGCGCCGATGGCGTTATGCGCATGCGGGAAATGGAGGCATTGCCGCTGGCGCCCAAAGCAATTCTCAAGCTGCGCCCCGGCCACGGCCATCACCTGATGCTGGTCGGGCTGAAGCAGCCGTTGGTAGAGGGCGAGAGTTTTTTCATGAGCCTTGAATTCGAGCGCGGCGGCACGGTGGACGTGAAGGTCACCGTGGAGGTGCCGAAGGATCATGACGCGAGTGCGGGCGCGCACAAGCACTGAATCTGTTTCGTCCGGACAGCGCGCCGACCGGGCCCAGGTGACAAAGGCAAGTTTCCTCGCGCCGTCCGATGAGGTGGCGCGATGGATGATCGGCGCGACGCTGCTTCTGAACGGCGTCGGCGGTCGAATCGTGGAGACCGAGGCCTATGACCGGGATGACCCCGCGTCACACAGCTTCACCGGCCCCACCGCGCGTAACGCGACGATGTTCGGCCCGCCGGGGCATGTCTACGTCTACCGCTCGTATGGCATCCACTGGTGCTTCAACATCGTCTGCCGAGAACCGGGGCACGGCGCCGGAGTGCTGATTCGCGCGCTTGAACCTGTCGCCGGCATCGACGTCATGGCATCGCGCCGCGGCTTGACGCCCGGCACGGGCCTGGACACCAGGCTCCTGTGTTCCGGCCCCGGGCGCGTGGGTCAGGCCCTGGCCATCGATCTCGTGTACGACGGCATGCCGGTGGATGAAGCACCCTTTCAATTCCTGCTCCCGGCAGCGCAGGCTCCCGTCGTGCTTGCCGGGCCCCGGATCGGCATCAGCAAGGCGGTCGACCGTCACTGGCGGTTTGGCCTGGCCGGGTCACGGTTCCTCAGCCGCCCGTTCAGCCGCGCCGGCATAGACACCGGGCGGCGCCATTCCCGATCATGACGCATCTGTCGACGCCTACCGATCAGACGATCTCGTTCTTCAATTGCGCCTGGCCGCGCCATTGCCGATTCAGGTTCTCCATCAGCAAGTCGATGACGTTGTCCTCGTATCGGCGCGTCTCGCCGGCCGTGTGGGGCGTGATCAGGAGATTGTCGACCCGCCAGAGCGGCGCGGACTCTGGCAGCGGCTCTTCGCGGACGCAATCGAGCGCTGCGCCGGCAATACGGCCCTGCTCGAGCGCCGTGACCAGTGCCTCCTGATTGACGACAGGACCGCGTGCGACGTTGACCAGATAGGCAGAGGGCTTCATTGCGGCGAGCGCCTGCTCATCGATCAGATTCTCTGTTTCCGGCGTCAAGGGACAGGTGAGCGCAACGAAGTCGGCCTCAGGCAGGACCGACAACAGCCGATCCTGCGCCACGGCAGTGTCGGCCGCTTCCGCGCCGCGGGTCGGGTCGCGCTTCACAGCAATGACCCGCATGTCGAAGGCGCGAGCCAGGGTCGCCAGCCGCGATCCTATGCGTCCCATTCCAACGATTACGAGCGTCTTTCCCCCCAGTTCGTCTTCGCGCTGTGCGATCTCGGAAATCAGCCCGCGCCATTTGCCGGCTGCCTGGTTGTCCCGCGCCATCGGGATCTTTCGAGCCATGGCCAGGACCAGCGCGATGGCATGCTCGGCCACGGCTCGTTCATTGGAGCCCTGCGCGCTCGCGAGCCGGATTCCTGCCGCTTTAAGCGCCGGCTTGCCGTACTGATCGGTTCCGGCACTGATCGACTGAATGAATGCCAGTCGCGGCGCCGACTCGATGAACTCGTTTCGCCAGAGTCCCGAGACAACAACCACTTCGGCTTCGCCGACCCGCGCCTGCAGATCGCCCAGGTTGCGAACCTCGAAATGACGGATACCCGTCGCACGAAGCGCGAAGCGCTCGGCCATCCGGTAGGCAGGATGTGCAAAGCAGATGGTCAGTTGGTCTTTCCCAGGCAGGGACCGGGTCATCATCAAGTATCTCCTTGTTGAGCACTAAGGCGTCGATGTCACCCCGGTAGAGGACCGGAAACGGCCAGGTGCCGGCGTTGCCCATGTCACCCGGAACCGGGAAGGTCCTTCCACGTGAACGTTCGAGTGCGATTACGCCCGGCCGGCTCGCGCCAGCATCGCGTGCAGCAGCACATTGGCGCCCGCCGTCACGTGTTCAGGTAAGGCGTCTTCAATCTCGTTGTGGGAGATGCCGTCCTTGCAGGGGATGAATATCATCGCGGTGGGCGCGATCCGGGCGGCGTAGACAGCGTCATGACCCGCGCCGCTGACGATATCGAGCGGCTCGATGCCGATTTCACGCGCGCCCGTCCGGATGCTGTCGAGCAGCACCGGGTCGAAAGCGGCGGGCGGGAAATACACCACCTGCTCCACGCCGACCTCGATGCCCCCGGCGGCCGTGCATTCCGTCTGCGCGGCGGCCCGCAATGCCGCATCCATACGTAGCAGGCCGGCATCGTCCGGGTGACGGAAGTCCACGCTCAAGGTCACCCGTCCGGGAATGACATTGCGCGAGTCCGGATGCACCGTGAGGCAACCGACGGTGCCACGGCCATGAGGCGCCTCACCGCGCGCGATCTCGTTGACTTTGCACACCAGGCGGGAAGCGACCAGCAGGGCATCCCGGCGCAGATTCATCGGCGTGGGCCCGGCATGCGCCTCCTGGCCGATGACGGTCAGGTCGTACCAGCGCTGGCCGAGCGCCCCCGTGACGGCACCGATGACCGCTTCTTCCGCCTCGAGAATCGGGCCTTGCTCGATGTGCGCCTCGAAATAGGCATCGAAGGTGGGCGCGCCATCGGCGACAGCCGCCGGCGCCGAGCCGGCATAACCGATCGCCTCCAGGGCCGAGGCCACGCTGTGGCCGTCGCGATCGGTCGCGGACAAGGCCAGTTTCAGAGGAAAGGCGCCGGCGTACACGCCCGAACCCATCATCACCGGCACGAAGCGGGACCCTTCCTCGTTGGTCCAGACGCAGACTTCAAGCGGCGCGCGGGTGCGGATATCGGCATCTTTGATGGTGCGCAGGACTTCAAGCCCCGCCAGTACACCGTAGTTTCCGTCGAAGCGTCCGCCGGTGGGCTGCGTGTCCAGATGGCTGCCGGTCGCGACTGCGCGCCGCGCGGGATCGGTGCCTGGCCGTCGGGCAAAGATGTTGCCGATGCGGTCCACCCGCAGTTCACAGTCCAGTTCCCGCGCCCAGCGAACGAAGCGGTC
>JBBRJB010000213.1:0-5635 GCA_038220085.1 Burkholderiales bacterium | reverse complement strand
ACAGTGGCGTGCTGCATCCGGCAGTGGTTCCTGCGCATCTTCTTGCACTGCTCGCCATCGGCCTATTCGCCGGTCGGCGCGGTTCCGACTATATCCAACGGGCACTATTGGTAGTCGCAGGCGCTTGCGCAGCAGGGCTCTCGCTGGCCGGTGCCGGTGCCGGCATCGAGTCTGGCGTGCAACTTGTCGTGTTGTCCCTCTCGGCGGTGCTGGGCATTCTCGTTGCAAGCGATCTGAAAGTGCCTCGCGTTCCGGGGCTTCTGGCAACAGCGGCTATAGCCTTCAGCATTGCACTCGATTCCGCACCGGAGAGCGCGGGTGATCAGGTTGGGGCGCTGTCAGGAACTTTTCTTGGGGTGTTGGTGCTGTTTCTCTGGTTCAGCGGTCCCGTGACGCTGCTTACCGGTCCCAGGCAACGCATTGGCCTGCGCATTGCTGGCTCCTGGCTCAGTGCCATTTCCCTGCTGGTGCTTGCGCTTGCCGTGCGGGATTGCTGCTTCCTCGCAAGCTGAACCAAGCGGACAGCCGTCGGACAGATCGGCACTCCGCTTCAGTATCCGGTGCCGGCGCCGCTCCACCGCCAGTCGCGGATGTCGGGCATGTCCTCGCCGTGCTCCCGGATCCAGGCGTCGTGCTCCCTGAGCCTGGCGTGCGCGAGATCGATCAGGGCCGCTGCGCCGGCGGGGGCGGATGCCGCCAGGTGATCGATCGCCGCGCAAGCAAGATGAAAGCGGTCGAGCCGGTTTCGTACGGTCATGTCGAACGGCGTGGTGGTGGAGCCTTCCTCGTTGAAGCCGTGGACGTGCAGGTTTCCATGGTTCGCGCGGCGGTAGGTGAGCCGGTGAATCAGCGCGGGGTAGCCATGAAAGGCGAAGACGACGGGCCTGTCACGCGTGAAGAGCGCGTCGAATGCAGCGTCGTCGATACCGTGGGGATGGTCCCGGGGCGACTGCAGGGTCAACAGGTCGACGACGTTCACCACCCTGATCCTCATTTCCGGCAGGTGATCGCGCAGCAGTTGCACCGCGGCGAGCGTTTCCAGGGTGGGGACGTCACCGCAGCAGGCCATCACGACGTCCGGTGCCTGGCCGGGACGCGTGTCCTCGTTGCCGGCCCAGTGCCAGATGCCGACGCCCTGAGTGCAGTGCCGGACCGCCTGGTCCATGTCGAGCCACTGGTGGCCCGGTTGCTTGCCGGCCACGATCACGTTGACGTAGTCACGGCTGCGCAGGCAGTGATCGGTGACCGACAGCAGCGTGTTGGCGTCGGGGGGAAGGTAAGCCCGTACGATATGGGCCTTCTTGTTCACCACGACGTCGAGGAAGCCCGGGTCCTGGTGGCTGAAGCCGTTGTGGTCCTGGCGCCAGACATGCGAGGACAGCAGGTAATTCAGCGACGCCACCGGTTTGCGCCACGGGATGTCGCGGCAGACGTCGAGCCACTTCGCATGCTGGTTGAACATGCTGTCGATGATGTGTATGAAGGCCTCGTAGCAGGAAAAGAAGCCGTGGCGTCCGGTCAGCAGGTAGCCTTCCAGCCAGCCCTGGCATTGATGCTCGCTCAGCATCTCCATCACCCGGCCGTCCGCCGACACATGGTCGTCCGAAGCGAGGACTACAGCGGTTGAACAACGCGTGGTTTCCTCAAACACCGCGCCCCATCGGTTTGACGACGTTTCGTCGGGGCTGAAGATGCGGAAGTTGGCTGCCTCCCGGTTCAGCTTCAGCACGTCCCGAAGGAAGCGGCCCTGGACGGCGGTCGATTCCGCCTGCACCGCGCCCGGCATCGGGAGTTCGATCGCATAGGATCGAAAGTCGGGCAGCGCCAGATCGCGCAGGAGCATGCCGCCGTTGGCATGCGGATTCGCGCCCATCCGTCGCGATCCCTCCGGGGCCAGCGCCGCCACATCCGGAGCCAACCGGCCTGACTCGTCGAACAACTCCTCCGGACGATAGCTGCGCATCCACTGTTCCAGCGTCGCCAGGTGTTTCGGGTCGGTGGCGAGCTGCGCCACCGGCACCTGGTGTGCGCGATAGGTTCCTTCGATCTGCTTGCCGTCGACGGTTGCCGGGCCGGTCCAGCCCTTGGGCGAGCGCAGCACGATCATCGGCCAGCGCGGCCGCTCGCTGAAACCATGGGCGCGGGCTTCCGCTTGGATCTCCTTGATCCGGGAAACCGCCTGATCGAGCGCGCGTGCCATCAGCCGATGCATCTGCGCCGGTTCATCGCCTTCGACAAAGCAGGGCGCGTAGCCGTAACCCTGGAACAAGGCTTCCAGTTCCTCCGGGGGGAGGCGCGCCAGCACGGTGGGGCCGGCGATCTTGTACCCGTTCAGGTGCAGGATGGGGAGCACCGCGCCGTCCCGCACCGGATTCAGGAACTTATTGGAATGCCAACTGGTGGCAAGGGCGCCGGTCTCCGCCTCGCCGTCGCCGACGACGCACGCGACGATCAGGTCCGGGTTGTCGAAGGCCGCGCCGTAGGCGTGAGACAGGCAGTAGCCGAGTTCACCGCCTTCGTTGATCGACCCTGGCGTCTCCGGCGCGACATGGCTGGGAATGCCGCCGGGGAAGGAGAACTGCTTGAACAGACGCTTCATGCCGGCGAGATCCCGAGTGACTTCCGGGTAGTACTCGGTATAGCTGCCTTCGAGCCAGGTGTTGGCGACCAGGCCCGGCCCGCCATGGCCCGGACCGGTGACGTAGAGCACGTTGAGGTCGCCCTGCGTGATGACGCGATTGAGATGAACGTAGATGAAGTTCAGGCCGGGCGTGGTGCCCCAGTGGCCCAGCAGCCGCGGCTTGACGTGCGCCAGTGCCAGGGGTTGGCGCAGCAGCGGATTGTCATACAGGTAGATCTGGCCGACCGAGAGATAGTTTGCCGCGCGCCACCACCGGTCCATCCGGTCCAGAAGATCGGCGCTCAATACGTCGTCCCCGGTCAGAGCGTCGCTGGTCAGAGCGTCGCTGGTCAGAGCGTCGGCGTTCGGCTGGGCATTTGCTTTTTTTCGGGTCACGGCAACCTCCTGCTGATGACGACGTCCTGCCACTCGGCAAGTCGTAGCGTCTCAAGATGCGCACCAGTCTAACGCGCCAGGCGAAGGCGCCCGAGGCATGCGGGGTATATCCGCGCCGGTCCCGGCGATTGGGCATAATGCCCGCGGATGCCGATGTCTCTGCATCGGCTCGGATGCGAGTGCGCTGACCGTCATGCCTGATTTCGATGCCCTGCTCCTGGCTCGGATCCAGTTCGGCTTCACAATCTCTTTCCACATCATCTTTCCGGCGCTGACGATCGGCCTGGCGAGTTACCTGGCGGTGCTGGAAGGCAGCTGGCTTTATACCAGGCGTCAGGTCTACCTCGACCTGTACCACTTCTGGCTCAAGATCTTCGCAGTCGCTTTCGGCATGGGGGTCGTGTCCGGCCTGGTCATGGCTTATCAGTTCGGAACCAACTGGAGCGAATTCTCGCGTTTCGCGGGCAGTGTCACCGGGCCGCTGCTGGCCTATGAAGTGCTGACGGCATTCTTCCTGGAAGCGGGTTTCCTCGGGGCGATGCTGTTCGGCCTGAATCGCGTGGGGCCCGGACTGCACTTCATGTCGACCATCGCCGTGGCGGTCGGCACCTTGATCTCATCCACCTGGATCCTCGCGTCCAACAGCTGGATGCATACCCCTCAGGGCTACGAGATCATCAACGGCGCAGTCGTGCCGGTCAACTGGCTCCAGGTGATCTTCAATCCATCGTTTCCCTACCGGCTCACCCACATGGTGACGGCGGCGTTTCTTGCGACCGCGCTCGTGGTCGGCAGCGCTGCTGCCTGGCAACTGCTGCAAGGGCGCAGCAATGCCGCGATCCGGACGATGTTCTCGATGGCGATGTGGATGATCGTCTGCACCGCGCCGCTGCAGCTTTTCATCGGCGACTTGCACGGGCTCAACACCCTCAAGTACCAGCCGGCCAAGATCGCCGCGATGGAGGGAAATTGGGAGAACAAGCCCGGCGAGGGGGTGCCCCTGATCCTCTTCGGAATTCCCGACATGGCCGCCGAGATCACCCGTTACAAGCTGGAAGTGCCTCGCCTGGGCAGTCTGATCCTGACCCACAGCCTGGACGGGACCATCCCTGCGCTCAAGGACTTCGCGCCCGAGGACCGGCCGAACGCGACGATCGTCTTCTGGACCTTCCGGGTGATGGTCGGCCTGGGGATGCTCATGATTCTCCTGGGTGTAATCGGCTTGTGGCTGCGTCGCGGCCGGCGGCTGTTCGAATCCCGCGCCTTCCTGCGCTTCTCGCTGGCGATGGGCCCCGCGGGCCTGGTCGCGATTCTGGCCGGCTGGTTCACCACCGAGATCGGGCGGCAGCCCTGGGTGGTCTATGGCCTCATGCGCACCCGCGATGCGGTGTCCGCGCACGGGGTGGGGCAGCTTGGATTCACCCTTGCGCTCTTCGTGCTGGTCTACCTGGTGGTCTTCGGCGCCGGCACCATCTATGCCCTTCGACTGATCGCCGTCGGTCCGCTCACGAACGAGGGGGCCGAACCGCCCGAAGGCGGGCCGGGCCAGAGCCACCATCAGATGCGGCCGTTGTCGGCGGCGCCCGACGCGCCCGCCAGGGCAGGGCGCACCAATCCGGGGGTAGGCTGAATGGGGGTCGATCTGGCGTTGATCTGGGCCATCATCATCGCCTTCGGCGTCATGATGTACGTGATCATGGACGGTTTCGACCTGGGCATCGGGATCCTCTTCCCGCTGGCCGACGACGATCATGACCGTGACGTCATGATGAACACCGTTGCGCCAGTATGGGATGGCAACGAAACCTGGCTGGTGCTTGGCGGTGCCGGCCTGCTCGCGGCGTTTCCGCTTGCCTATGCCGTCATCCTGAGCGCCTTCTATCTGCCCCTGATCCTCATGCTGATCGGACTGGTGTTCAGGGGCGTTGCCTTCGAATTCCGCTTCAAGACCACGGAAGACGGACGCCACTGGTGGGACAAGGCCTTTACCGGCGGTTCGATCGCGGCTGCATTCTTTCAGGGCGTGACCCTGGGCGCTTTCATCCAGGGGGTGCCGGTGAGCAACGGACAGTATGCGGGCGGCCCCTACGACTGGATCACGCCTTTCTCGATGTTTACCGGCGTGGGCCTGGTGATCGCCTATGCCCTGCTCGGTTGTACCTGGCTGATCATGAAGAGCGAGCATGCGCTGCAGACGCGGATGCGGGAACTCGGCGTCTACCTGGCCTGGGCCCTCTTCGCAGTGATCGTCCTGCTCAGCGGCTGGACGCCCCTGGCGCTGCCGGCGATCGCCGAGCGCTGGTTCAGCTTGCCGAACATCTTCTGGTTCCTGCCGGTGCCGGTCCTGGTGGTGCTCGCGATGTTCGGGCTGCTGCGATCGCTCGGCAGCGGCGCGAATGTGGCGCCGTTTCTGCTCACCCTGGCCTTGATTTTCCTTTCCTACAGCGGCCTCGGTATCAGCCTGTGGCCCAACATCATCCCGCCGGACATCTCGGTCTGGGCCGCCGCCGGTCCCGACCAGAGCCTCGGCTTCGCGCTCGTCGGCACGCTCTTCATCGTGCCCTTCATCCTCATGTACACGGCCTGGGCCTACTGGATATTCCGCGGCAAGGTCCGGCG
>JBBRJB010000212.1:0-5635 GCA_038220085.1 Burkholderiales bacterium | reverse complement strand
GTCTACGTGAACCGCAACCAGATCGGCGCGGTCGTGGGCTCGCAGCCTTTCGGCGGCGAAGGACTGTCGGGCACCGGCCCGAAGGCCGGTGGGCCTCACTATCTGCCGCGACTGCTGCGCCGGCCGCCGCCGACCATGCCGCCGCCCGCCGCCTGCGCAAATGACCTGCCGGACGTGAAAACCGGTGCCCGCTCGACTGCGGCCGCATGCCGCACCGTGACCAGCGGCGCTTTCTCGGCCAGCGTCACCGCCGCGCTGCAGCGCCTCGACACCAGTGGCTGGTCCGTGCGAAGCGACCGGCTGGCGGTGCTGCAGCAGTTGCTGGGGCCGCAGCTCGGGCCGCATGCGCCGAAGCTGTTCGAAGCGCTGGCCCGATTCCACGTCCCGATGGAGATGCCCGGCCCGACCGGTGAAAGCAATCGCCTGCGTTACACCGCGCGGGAACCGACCCTTTGCGTAGGCCCGGATTGGCAGCCGGCGATCTGGCAGGCCGCCCAGGCGCTCGCCGCCGGCGGCGGCGTGCTCTTGCTGGTGAGCGCGCCGCTGACCGCGCCGCTGACCGGTCAACTACGTTCATGGGAGGCCGCTGGCCTGCCGATCGGCGCGGTGGAAGCCGGGCCGGCGCCGGACGATTCCGATTGGCTGCAGTCCATCGGCGGTTTTGGTGTACTGGCGTTCTCCGGGCCGTCGGACCGCGCGAAGTCGTTGCGTCTGGCGCTTGCAAGGCGCGACGGCGAGATCAAGCCGTTGGTGACCGACCCGTATGCGCCCTTGCGGTACGTCCACGAGCGTCTGATCTGCATCGATACGACCGCGGCCGGTGGCAATGCCTCGCTGCTGGCGGCTTCGGAAAGCGACGGTCCGGCGTCGGCCTGAAGCGATTCAGGACGGTGGAGGTGGTCCTGACAAGGCGCGATCAGGACGTGGGATTCATCCGGAGTTCGAAGGGCAGGGCGGTGGCGGCCGCAATGCTGAGGACCTCGTTTTCCGACACCAGCGAACGCAGCCGCAGGGCGGGACCGGTCGGCGCGCCAGTGCGCCCGGGCAGCAGTTCCGCGTCGATGCCGACCTGCAACTCTCTGAGCGGGATCGTCCCGATGCCGGTGCCCCAGGCTTTCAGCACCGCCTCCTTGCGGGTCCAGACTTGGAGAAAGCAGCGGGCGCGCAAGGCGGCCGGCACGGCAGACAGGGCCGTCATCTCCTCGGGACTGCAGCAGGACTCCATCAACGGCTCCAGTTCGTCGAAGGATCGGACCACCTCGACATCGATGCCGACGCTCCAGGGGGCGATCGCCAGGTAACCGACGGTTTCGCTATGCGTGAGATTGAACCAGAAGCGGGGCTGAGCCGATTCCGGTTTCCCGGGGAGTCCGTCACTATCCGCCAGAACGGGTTTGCCTTCCGCGGTGGCGGCCAGGCGGACCTGATCGGGGGGGGGGTGCCCAGTCGCGCACCGAGCAGCCGGCGCATCCCGGCATGCGCGGCAACGAAGCGTGTCCGATGCCGATCGAAGCGAAACCGCGCGGCGCGTGCCAGTTCTCCGTCATCGAGCAGCGCCCAGTCGCCGGGCGTGCAGGCGGCCAGGTCCAGGCGATGGCAGTCGATCATCCGATCTGCCGCACGACGCCGCGGCGCTGCGCCGCCTGGGTCACGGGCGCTTGCCCGGACGCGCAAAGTAATACCACTCGCGGCCGGGTACGGCATTCGGGCTGGGAAAGACCACATAGCCGTCCTCCGGCGCCATCAGCGCCGCGCCGTCGGCGCGGTAGGAGATCGCCTGGCCGGCCTTCACCCGATCGAAGGAGCGCCATTGCGCGGCAAACCGGTCTTCCGGCGACTGCCGGTCGACGACATCGCACATCTCGATCGACTCGAAAGCGGATGATCGGGAACGGACGGCCGCCGCCTCACGGGAAGCGGTGACCTGGCGATCTTCCCCGCTTCGCGGCTCGCGCCGGTCGAGTTCAAGCAGGGCGATGGCATTCTCGATTGCCCGGCGCGCGACGTGGGGAGCGTCAGGATCCGCGTGCTGGCCGCACTCCACGGTTACTGCGTAGCCTCCCTGACTGCGCATGTATTCGGTGGTCCCGATGCCGTAGGCAATGCTGCCGCCTGCTCGCCGTACGGCTCCCTTGGCATAGGCAGGCAGCCAGCCATAGACCAGCCGATCCGGTCCGACGGCTTGCGCCAACGCGACCTCTTCGGTGGCACGGCGAAAGGGCTCGAGATCGTCCGGGTTGTCCTGGGGACCGAAGAAGACGAAAGGTGTGCCGGCTGAGGCAAACGAGTGCAGATCCACCAGCGCATCATGGCCGACCATCAGTGGCGCCAGGTGGTTGGCGATGCGGTCTTCAGCGTCTTGAGGGTCTGCGCACGGCCGGAAATCCCGGTTGAGGTTGCGATCGCCTTCACGGGTGCCGCGCGCGAACGCCACCGGGTTGGCAACCGGTACCAGCGTGATTACCCCCCGGGCCAGCTTGCGGGCCCCGCTGGCGTACTCAGCCGCCACGGCGCCAATGGCCACCGCACCGCAGGTCTCGTTGCCATGCACCGCGCCCAGAACGAGCAGGCGCGGGCCATCGGCCAATGACCGGTACTGGTGCACTTCGATCATTTCCATCCAGCGCGCCACCTCTCGAAAGCGCAATGATACAAACCCCGCGGCCCCGGCCAAGCGGCGATGTTGCCGCCGCACGATAATGACTGGACGATCGGTGACAACCGGTCGGCGGCGGGGGACCCTGCGGCCGGTTGCTGTCAGCCGACAGCATGCTTAGATCGTTGAAGCATCAGTAATTCCAGAGGGCGACGACAATGGGTTCGATGGCGGCATCGATGGGGGGCACGACAGCGAACCGGCTGCGCCGGGTTCTGCTCGTGCTGGGCATGGGCTTGCTAGGACTGGCGGGCGGTTGCGCTACCTACATGGGGGCACAGGTGACCGCGTTCCACCAGGTGTCGCCCGAGCGCCCGCTGACCGGTTTGTCCTTCAGGATCGAACCCCTTCCGGACCAGAAGGACAGTCTCGAGTTCCAGGCCTACGCCGACCTGATCCGCGCCGCGCTGGTACAAAGAGGACTTGCGTCGGCGGCCGGCGCGGCTACTTCCGACCTGGCCGTGACGATCCATTATTCAATAGACGACGGCAAGACGGTCACCCACAACTATCCGGCTTACGGGTACACCCAGGTCGGACCGGTCTGGGGGTGGGTGCCGTATCCAGCGCCAGGCGGCGGCGTCCACTATGTCTGGCGCCCCACCTATCCGGTGAGCTACGGCGTGATCGGCACCAGCTACGGCGCATCCACCGTCTATCGGCGGGAACTGAAGGTGGAAATCACCGATCGCCGCGCCAATGCCGCCGCCGGGGCCTACGAGCCCAGGACTCGGCGTTTCTATGAGGGCAGGGTGACCAGCAAAGGCGAGTCTAGCGCACTCGCACCGGTGATGCCGGCCATGGTGAGGGCACTGTTCCACGACTTCCCGGGCAAAAACGGCGTCACCCGGAACCTTCAGGTGGTCATCGGCCCAGCGGATGAATCAACGCAGCTGCCTCAGACGTTGAAGCGCTGACCAGGCCCTGAGCTGACCAGGCCCTGAGCCAACCGTGAAACTAACCCAGCTTGTCCCAGTATCCCGGCAGGCTGCAGGCGGGAACGGCAACACCCAGCAGGCAGCCCACGGTGGCGTACATCTCGCCGTTCTGATCCTTGACCCGATAGACCTCCTGATGGCCTTCCCAGGTCGTTCGGACCCACAGGCCGGGCCCCAGGGGCATCCGGTTGACGCCGAGGAGAGCGGCGCGTCGCCTGTCGGCCACCCGATCGATCCTTTCCGATCCGGTGGACTGCTCGCTCTGGCGGGCGTAGCGTGCCGGGAACCAGCTGCGGGGCAGGGTGGCCGCCATGCCACCCAGTGCGACCACAATGCGGTGGCGCCAGGATAAAGGTGGTGCGTCGTCGCCGGTGTCGACTGCTGTGTCGGCCGGATCCTGATTGAAAGACGGAATAGACATCTGGCTTCCTTCCAATCTGCAATAACAAACAACGCAAGCCGTATGCCTGCCGTTTGTCAGAAGTCGCAAATGAAATCAGGCAGCCAGTCCTGAGTCCGGGAACATCGACCTGCTGTGGGCAAGTCGAAGAAGACCACGCCGGGGTATATTTCGCAATACTGACGCGGCTAACACTTCAAATAAGTGAGATAACGTTGATATTTTGTGCGGCGTACGTTGCGTCGCGCAGACGTAATGCGGACACAGCGTGCGGTGGCCCCCGGGTTCCGGCCGCATCCTTCCGAGGAACCCCTACCTGCGGGACAGCATGACATTCGACCTGACCATCCGGAACGGCACGATCGCCACCGCCGCCGAAACGCGCACGGGGGACATCGGCATCATCGACGGGAAAATCGCGGCGGTCGCGGACCGGCTCCCGGCTTCGGCGACGGCGGACATCGATGCCGGCGGGCTGTTGGTTCTGCCGGGAGGAATCGACAGCCATTGCCACGTGGAGCAGATCTCCAGCAACGGATTGATGACCGCCGACGATTTCTATTCCGCTACGGTGTCTGCCGCCTTCGGCGGAACCACCACGATCATCCCGTTCGCCGCCCAGCACCGGGGCATGTCCCTGCCCAAGGTGGTTGCGGACTATCACGCGTGCGCCGGCCCGAAGGCGGTCATCGACTATGGTTTTCACCTCATCGTTTCAGACCCTGACGAGCAGGCGCTGAGCCGCGATCTGCCCGCGTTGATTGCGCAGGGCTATACGTCGTTCAAGGTCTACATGACCTACGACATGCTCAAGCTCGACGACTACCAGATACTCGACGTCCTCGATCTGGCGCGGCGCGAAGGCGCGCTGGTGATGGTCCATGCCGAAAACAACGACATGATCAAGTGGATCGCCAAGCGACTGCTGGCCAACGGCCACACCGCCCCGAAATTCCACGCGGTTAGCCACGACGCGCTGGCCGAAAGCGAGGCGACCAACCGTGTCATCCAGTTGTCGCGCCTGCTCGATACCCCGGTGCTGATCGTCCACGTGTCGGGGATCGGCGCGGTCGCGGCGATCCGGGCGGCGCAGGTGCTCGGCGCCCCGGTTTACGGGGAGACCTGCCCGCAATACCTCTTCCTGGAGGCCAGCGACATCGACAAGCCCGGATTGGACGGCGCGATGTTCTGCTGCAGTCCGCCGCCGCGCGATCGCCAGTCCCAGGAGGCGGTGTGGCAAGGCCTGGCCAACGGCACGTTCCAGGTGTATTCGTCGGACCACGCGCCTTATCGCTTCGACGAGAGCGGAAAACTTCCGAAGGGCGACAAGACGACCTTCAAGGACATGGCCAACGGGGTGCCGGGACTCGAACTGCGCTTGCCGCTGCTGTTCTCCGAAGGTGTGGGCAAGGGGCGGCTGACCTTGGCCCAGTTCGTCGCACTGACGGCAACCAATCACGCCCGGATTTACGGACTGGATCATTGCAAGGGCACGATCGCGGTTGGCCAGGATGCCGACCTGGCGCTTTGGGATCCGGAACGCAAGACGGTGATCGCCGCCGCCGCGATCCATGACCGGGTGGGCTACACGCCGTACGAGGGGCGGTCCATTACCGGCTGGCCGGTCACCGTCCTGAGCCG
>JBBRJB010000211.1:0-5639 GCA_038220085.1 Burkholderiales bacterium | reverse complement strand
CGGCAGAGAAGGTGTCCGCCACCAGGTTGATCGCGGTGAAGGCCGGCCGTCCCGCGGTGATCGAGTGGAGGAACTCGACCGCGATGTGGGCGGCGTCGCAGCTCGATCCGCCGTTGCCCATCGTGAAGAGGCGGCCGTTGCTCTGGTAGAGGCCGGCAATGGCACGAGCCATGTCGCCGGCCTGCTCGCAGATCGGGATGGACTGTTTGACATGCTGGTGCGCCGCTGCCGCCCTGCAGGACGGCGCGTGCGTGGGGAATACACTTGCCGCAGTTCGTGCCGAGGCCGGTTGCGCCGCGGATCAATTAGAGGCAGCGACTGCCCTGTTGCGCCAGCGCGGCGAGTTCACTTTCACGGATGTTGAAGAAGCGGAGATGCGAAATTCACGCAAGCAGGAAGAACGACCCGGTTCGGGAAATCCGGTTCCACCGGATCACCGGCGGGCCCCGAAGCCGGCCGCCAGGCCATGGTCGCGGCTGGCCCTCACGATCGCCCTGCTCGCCGGTTTGTGCGTGACGACCATCGCCGCCCCGATTCGTGCGGAGGTGGCGTCTTCGAATGGCGCGCGGGGCGCCGTTGCGGTGTCGGACGACAGCAGTCGGCGGGTTGTCCTGACCGAGCCGGCTCGGCGGGTGGTCAGCCTGTCCCCCGCGCTCACCGAACTCGTCTTCGCGGCCGGAGGCGGCGCCCGCCTGGCCGGCGTGGTAGAGCACAGCGACTTCCCGGCGCCGGCGAGGGACCTGCCGCGAGTGGGCGATGCGCTGGCCCTGCCGGTGGAGCGCATCCTGGCGCTGCGGCCGGACCTGATTCTCGCCTGGCGCACCGGCAACAATCCGCGCCAACTCGAACGTCTCGAGCAGCTCGGGATACCGATCTACTACAGCGAGGTGCGATCGCTGGATCAGGTGGCGACGACGCTCGAGCGCCTGGGAGTGCTCCTCGGGACGTCGACCGAGGCGGCGGCCGCGGCCGCCGCATTCCGGAGCCGCCTGGCAAAACTCGGACCGTCAGGCGGCCCGGGTACGCCGGCGTCGTCGACGCCGGCCCCGGTCCGGGTGTTCTACCAGGTCTGGGCGCGGCCGCTGATGACGATCAACGGCCGGCATGTCATCAGCGACCTGATCGAACGATGCGGTGGCGTGAACGTCTTCGCCGCGGCATCCGTGCTGGTTCCGCAGGTCGGGGTCGAAGCGGTGGTTGCCGCGGCGCCGGAGGTCGTCTTCGCGGCCGGCAACGGATCTTCCCGTCACGACGACGCGTCACTCGATCATTGGCGCCGGTTTCCCGGAATTCCGGCGGTCGCCCGGGGTTTCCTGTTTTTCGTCGATGACGACGCGATTTCCCGGGCGACACCGCGCATGCTGGAGGCCGGGGAAGCGATCTGCGCGCAGCTTGCCCGGGTACGCGGTGCCCGTTGATCCGCCTGCTGATCCGCCCCCTTATTCCGAGCGGTAGCGCACGCCCAGCATGACCAGTCGTCCCTGCGGCGCATAGCCGAACGCGGTCGAATAGCGACGGTCGCCGGCGTTGTCGACGGTGGCAAAGGCCTGCCATCCGGCTCCCAGCTGATAGGCCGCGCGAAGGTTGAGGACCAGGTAGCCGCCGAGCGCCTGGCGATTGGCGGCATCGTCGAACCGCCGGTTGGCAGCCAGCAGATCGGCGCCCACCATGACGTCGCCCACTCCATAGGCCGCGCCAGCCGTGACTTGGCGGGTGGCTCGCCGGGGGAGGCGGGTGTCGGTAGTCTCGTTGCGCGGATCGAGGAAGTCGAGGTTCAGGTACCAGTCCAGTCCGGTGGTGCGACTTTCTGCCAGCGACGTGACGGACTGCCCGATGCCGAGGCTCAGTCCGCTGATCCGGGCACGATCGACATTGTCCGCGCAGCCGAAGGCGTACTGCGGATCCGGGTCTGGACAGACGGCCGCGAAGCTGATCAGGTCGCGCACGCGGGACTGGAACAGCACGGCCTTGCCATGCCAGCCGCCCTCGCCGCCTTCGGCGCCGCCGCCGACGGAGGCTGCGGCACGCTTGCCGGCGCGGCTGACGGATGAGGCGGTGCTCGCGGCTGTCAGCGGCTGGCGCCAGTACAGGCCGAGCTCGGCCGATCGCGAGGTCTCCGGACGGATGACGCTGCGTCCGTAGTTGGGGAAGTAGAGGTCGTTGAAGCCGGGCGCGTGAAAGCCCGTGGCGAAACTGCCGCCGGCGCGCAATCCGCCACCCAGGCGGTAACCGTAGGCGACGCTGTAGTTCGTCTGGGCGGCGTACTGGCTGCTGTCGTCCAGTCGCACGCCGGCTTGCAGCAGGTGAGGTCCTTTGCTGGTCAAAGCGACCAGGCCGATCGAGTTCGTCGTGCGTTTGCCGGCGGCACTGTCGTCGTAGGACGTGCTGGCCACCTTTTCTTCCAGCCGCTCCACCAGCAGTTGCAGTTGCGTGTCGGGATTCAAGCGTCGGGTGCCACTGATCCCATACTGCAGCAGTCGGCTGCGAAAGCGTCCCGGAAAGGACGAGAAGACTTCCGATTCGTCGCTACTCTGCCCCAGCTTGAAGCCGAGTTCGGTGGCTGCGTCCAGCTCGTGCGAGCCTTTGAGCCCGATCAGTTCGGTGCGCTGGTCGACCCGCGCATTCTTGAATGCGCCATCGTCGAAATCCGACACCAGCCGGTTCTGCAGGGCGATGCCGCGCAGGTGGGAGCCGCTGGATAGCCGGGCGTCGAAGTGGGCCAGCGCGCCGTCGCGCCGGTAGCCGTCGCGATCGGGATTGAAGCCGAAGTTGTCCGGGGTGGTGGCGTTGAAACCGTCGCTGCGATCCCGGCTGAGGATCAATCCGCCGCTGAGCGCCTCGGTCCCTCCCGACAAGCCGCCGGACACCTGGCGCGTATTTTCCTGGCCGGCCGCCGCCTGGCCGGAGAACTGCAGTCCGCCGGGCGGGGCCGACGGCGCGAACAGCTGCACCACTCCTGCGAGAGCATCCGCGCCGTAGAGCGCAGACGCCGGGCCGCGCAGTACTTCGATCCGGCCGATCGGCACCAGCGGAAGGCCCTCGAAGGTGGTCTGGCCGAGTGACGCGGAGGATACCCGGAAGCCTTCGATCAGGGTCAGAGTGTGGCCGGCGTTGCCGCCGCGGATCAGCACACCGCTGGTGGCGGCCGGGCCGCCGTTGGCGGTGACCTGCAGGCCACCAGCGAATCGCAGCAACTGCGACATGCTCAGTGCTCGCCGGGACTCGTCGGAATCGAGCGTGTCTATGTCCGTCATCAGGTTGACGACGGGTTCGGGCGAACGGGTAGCCGTGACGACGATGCCAGGCAATTCGGTCATCCCGGCCTGGGCAGAAACGCCGGTGGTGGCGCCGAAGGCGACCGCGAGGCCGCAGGTGATCATCGCCAGGGGCGATAGGGTGATGGGAGAGGTGTGCATCGGGAACTCCGGATAGGTCCCGCATCCCCGCGGGACAGCCAGTCAAACCGGCCGAATGGCCAGCGCCGGGGCGGCAGGCATGCCGTCCTGGCACTGACGATCCCGCGCCGGGCCCCTCGCGGCCGGTATCCGGGCTGGCAGGTGCGAGCGCTTCGCCTTCCCGGTCTGCGGCGATTCCGTGGGGAACGCCGCGAAGCGACCAGTGGCTCTTGAAGTCTCGTCGTCACCCGGCGGGTGACGTACCTGCTTACCGTTGCGGGGGCAGCGCAGTTTGGGCTTCTGCTAGGAGCCGACAAGCTCCTCAGAAGCCTCACTGCTTCACGTTTAACTGCCGGACTGATTTTCTGGCCCGGCTGCACCGTGAGTGAGCGGCAGTATAGCGACTGCGGAGGTCCGCCCGTTGGTCCCGCCTTTGTTCCGGCGGTTTGTTCGCTCAGTCCGGTCCGATGTGACCTGTGCGTGCGAGATCGCCGTCCAGGAGCCGACGTGCATGGGCGCAGACCTGCTCGAGTGTCGGCCAGGGGGGCTCCTGGACAATGGTGACGTGGGCCCCCCAGGGCCGGTAGCGTACCGGATCGGTGGGCCCCAGCACCGACAGCAGCGGTGTGCCCACGGCCGCAGCCATGTGCGCCGGGCCGGTGTCGTTGGCGATCACGAGGCGCGCGCGCCTGAGGATGCCGGCGTAGACGCCGAGATCGAGCCCCTCCAGTACCAGTGCGTCCGGTTGGAACGCGGCGGCGTCCACGGTTTCGGCCGGTCCAGGCACGACCACGACCGGCAGCTTCTGCCTGAGCCACTTGGTGAACGCCGCGAATGCCGGCCACGACTTGTTCATGCCGCCCATGGTGCCGGTGGCGAAGGGGACGATGCAGGCGAAGTGGCCTCCGAGCGAATGCTGGGCCAGCAACCCGTCCGCCGCCTGCTGCGCCAGCGGCGCGATCCGCAGGCCCAATTGCGCGGGCTGCGGCATGCTGCTGCCGGTGAGTGTCGTGGCGAGACGCCAGAAACGCGTCGACTCGTGGACGGGATCACGCGGTTGGGCCACGGCGCGGGAGAGCAGCCAGCCGCGGCCGTCCTGCCGATAGCCAATCGGGCGCAAGCGAGCCAGTCTGGTCTCGAAGGCGCTGGAGAATGAATTGGTGAGCAGCAGCGTGTTGATGCGGCCGCCGAACTCGGCATCCTCACGGGCCGCGCGGCGATGCAGGTCATGAAGCTGGGTCACCCGAGCCCTCAAGGTGGGCGGTCGCGTATGAATCTCCCAGCCGTAGCCGGCCAGCAGCGTCCGGGACCATCCTTTTCCCACCAGGACCGGTGTAAAGCCGGTCCGTGCGAGATGCGACAAGGCCGGCAGCGACATCACGACATCGCCCACCCAGTTGGGCAATCGGACGATGACCGGGCGCATTAGCGATAATCGGGGCAATGCATGCAGTCATTATGGAGCGAACGATGAAGAACTCGCCGCAGGCGAATGAACCGCTGCCCGCGGGAGCCGACGTCGCGGCTTTCCAGCAAACGTGCCTGGCACTGCCCGACTGGCCGGGAGATGCCGGCCTCCGGTCGAGCCACGCGGCCGCCTTGTGGCAATGGATCGAAGCCAATCATCGCTTCAACAGCCTGTTGTGGGCCGAGGAGGATCTCGCGCGCCGCACGCGGGTGTCGGATGCCGAAATCGCCGGCAACAAGCGCAATATCGATCGCTACAATCAGGCGCGTAACGACGCAACCGAACGGGTGGATGAGTTGCTGCTGGTCGCGCTCGGCCTGGTGGCGCGCGATTCCGCCGCCGGCGACGCGCCGGTCAGCACTCAGGCGCCGGATGCGCGGCTCAACAGCGAGACCGCGGGCAGCATGATCGACCGCATGTCCATCATGGCCCTCAAGGTGCACGCGATGCGCCTGCAGACCAGGCGCGAAGACGTCGACGAAGCGCATCGGACGGCCAGCCAGGTCAAGCTGGAGCGACTGCTGGAGCAACGCGACGACCTCGGCCGCTGCCTCGACCGGCTGTTGGCCGACGCGCAGGCCGGTCGCGCCTATTTCAAGGTGTACCGGCAGTTCAAGATGTATAACGATGCGCGCTTCAATCCGGCGCTCGTCGCCGAGGCCGCTGCCACCCGACCCGCCCCGGAGTGAGCCCGCCGTCGGGGCGCCGGCGAATAGAATGCCGGTTTCGCCGCGCTCCGCATGCCTCTTACGCCATCCCGGTCCCGTCATCAGGCC
>JBBRJB010000210.1:0-5660 GCA_038220085.1 Burkholderiales bacterium | reverse complement strand
TTTTTCCGACACCATGAGCTCGGTTTCCCGCCGGGCCCGCTCGGGATTCGTCGCCCACCAGATTGGTACCAGCGTCGCGCGCAGGCTGAGGACCTCCGACGCTTTCTGGGCGAATCGCATCCATTGATCAGTGTTCATTAGGGTTTGGTTCCTGGTGGACGGCGGTCGCCGGAGTTCCAGCTACGCAAGAAGGGTGCCTGCGCGGATGCGGGATCGAAGGATCAGGCCTTGTCCAGTTCCGTCGCAGCGAGCGCGAAGTAGAGGACTGTCCAGCCGGCTTCCAGCTTGAATCGCTGTCCGGTGACCACCAGGATGGCGCCGAGCACGGATACAGAAAATGCTGGATGATCCCTTACGATAGAGGATTCGGCCAGACGGACGTTGCGTCACTGCAGGGAGCCCGATGTGAAACCCGTGGTCGGCACGACGCCGGCATCGATGTTCGACAAGGTCTGGAACCGTCATGTGGTTGCCGAGCGCGCGACCGGACCGGCCGGGCGGTACATCGCCCAGGACCTGATCCATGAGGGATCGTTTCATGCGTTTGCCGAGTTGCGCCGGCGCGGGCTTTCCGTGCGCCGCCCCGGACAGATCCTGGGTACGCCTGATCACTACGTGCCGACCCATGCGCGCACGGCCGATGCGGCGGGTTCGCCGGAAATCGGCCGGATGATCCGCCAGTTCGACAGCAACATGGCTTGGGGCGGGGTGCCGAATTTCCCCCTGCGTGACGTCCGCCAGGGCATCGTGCATGTCATCGGACCGGAGCAGGGGATCACCCTGCCCGGAATGGTCCTGGTGTGCAGCGACAGTCACACTTCGACGCACGGCGCGCTGGGCGCGATCGCATTCGGGATCGGGCAGTCGGAGAACTCCCACGTGCTGGCCACCCAGACCCTGTGGCAGAAGCGGCCCGCGACGATGCGCATCACGGTCACCGGGCGGCGCGCCGCCGGGGTTGCCGCCAAGGACGTGATCCTGGCAATCATCCGCCAGATCGGCGCGGGCGGCGCGAGCGGGCATGCCATCGAGTACGCCGGCCCGGTGATTGCCGCTATGTCGATCGAAGAGCGGCTCACCGTCTGCAACATGTCGATCGAGGCAGGGGCGCGTTGCGGCATGGTGGCGCCGGATGAAACCACCTTCAACTACCTCAAAGGACGCCCGTACGCGCCTCGGGGGCAGGCCTGGGAAGCCGCTCTTCGCTACTGGCGCACCCTCGCGTCCGATCCCGGCGCGGCTTTCGACCGGGAAGTCGTCGTCGACGGAGATGCGATCCGGCCGATGGTGACCTGGGGGACCAGCCCCGACCAGGCGCTGCCGATCGACAGCCGGGTGCCCGATCCGTCGGCAATGACGGACCCGCATGTGCGCAGCGCCGCGCAGGCGGCGTTGAGTTACATGGGCCTCACGCCCGGAACGCGCCTGGCGGATGTCCCGATCGACTACATCTTCATCGGGTCGTGCACCAACAGCCGGATCGAGGATCTGCGCGAGGCCGCGCGGGTGCTCAAGGGACGCCGCGCGGTGGTGCCCGGAATGGTGGTGCCGGGTTCCGGCCTGGTCAAGCGCGAGGCCGAGGCCGAAGGCCTGGACCGGATCTTCGTCGAGGCGGGCCTGAAGTGGCTCGATTCCGGATGCTCGATGTGCGCGGCGATGAATGGCGACGTGGTCAAGCCATACCAGCGCTGCGCATCGACGTCCAATCGCAATTTCGTGGGCCGGCAGGGGCCGCAGGCAAGGACGCATCTGCTGAGCCCGGCGATGGCGGCCGCGGCTGCGGTGACCGGACACCTGACGGACGTGCGCGATCTCGTCGGCGCGAATACGCCATGACGACGGCCTTCATCTGCGAGACCGGCCTCGCCGCGCCGCTGGAAGGGCGCAATATCGACACCGACCAGATCATCCCGGCCCGCTTCCTCAAGGCGGACAAGGAACAGGGCTACGGCCAGTACCTGTTTCACGACCTGCGATTCGACCAGGAGCACAACGAGCATCCCGGCTTCGTCCTCAACCAGGCTGAATTCAGGCAGGCGCGGGTCCTGGTGACGGACGTCAATTTCGGCTGCGGTTCGTCGCGTGAGGGCGCCGTCTATGCCTTGCATGACTACGGCGTGCGAGCCGTCATTGCGCCGAGCTTCGGCGATATCTTCTACAACAACTGCCTGAAGAACGGCTTGGTTCCTGTCCAGCTTGAGGAACCGGTGGTGGACAGGCTGCGATCGCGTCTTCACGCCGGCCCCGACCGCCTGCTGACAGTCGACCTGGAACGGCTCGAGATCCGGGGGCCCGGGGACGAGACCCATGCCTTTCGGATCGATCCCTTCTGGCGGGAATGCCTGATGAAGGGCATCGACGAGATCGGCTTGACCATGGGCTACATGAAGGACATCGAGGCGTTCGAGCACACCTATCGGGCGGCGATGCCCTGGCTCCAGCGTTGAGCGCGGGGTGAAAGACGGGCTAGCCCGGCGAGCCCGCCAGCAATGCCCAGAGCGACCGGCACGCCAGTCCGCCGCCATCCTCCTGCACCGTCCGGAAGAACGCCTTCGCCGCTTCTTCCGATACGCCGTCGGCCGCCAGGTGGCGGATGAACTTGGTCGCTGTCTGATCGGCGGACAGCAGCAATGCCGGGTCATCGGCCGACACCTCTTCCGTCAGGGGCGCGCCGCCGTCGATTTCCACCTGCAGTCGGGCGCCCCGCTGATTGCCGCGGGTGAGTTGCGGATCGATCACCACGGTCACCTGCGTCTCCAGCCGACGAAGCTCGGCATCGTGAAAGGACGACGGCTGGTAGCTGGCGGCATCGAGCGCGCCATGGCGCAGCATTGCCGCCACGCCGAACGTCAGGCTGAACTGTGCCGCCAGCAGTGTCTGCGGCCGGGGATTGTCGCAGTAGATCGAGGCTTCCTCGTAGACAGCAAGCGTGATGCGGCGAATACGGGTCGTGTCGCCGTGCAGCCGTTCCCGGATCCGGCGCGCCGCGATCGCGCCGTAGTGGACATGGCGCACGGCGGCAAAGGGCTTGAGATAGGCCTGCAGCAGCAGGTCGCTGGCAGCTGGCGGCAAGGGCCGGATATCGGCGCGGCAATGGTGTTCGGCATAGTGCGCCAGCGCGTCTCCTGGCGCGTCGAAGCCCGCCTGCGCGGCCAGCGCCGAATCCAGTCCGAGTGCGGCGCTATGGGCCAGATAACCGTTGCGGACATTGCGCCCGGTGCGGATCGGCAGGTAGAGGCTGTATGGCAGTTGGCAAGCGGCAATGTCGATGGCCCGCACGATCTGCGCAGGGTCCAGTCCCAGCAGCCGGCCGACGCCCGCTGCCACACCCAGCGCCGGCCAGTTGCCGTCGACGTGAAGGCCAGGCGCAACTCGCAGCCAGCCGCCGGCCCGGGCCCCGACCTCATAGCCGGTGACGAAGGCCTCGATCAGCGCGCCTAGCGACGCGTCGCGCGCGATGGCCAGCGGCAGCAGGGCGGCCAGGACGGCAATCCCTGGCCGGCCGTGGGCGAACGCATGCCCTTCGCAGGCCTCGTGCCAGGTCGGGCCGATCGCCAGGATCTGCATGGCCGGCCGGATTCCGATGCCCTTGCCCCCGGGGAAGCGAAACATCCCGGGCTCCAGGATAGTTGCCTGCCGTTCAAGGGCGACGATTTCAGGCGCGGTTCGCCCGGCAAAGGCGCAGCCCAGCGTATCCAGGATGATCAGCCGGGCAGCGGCGTCGACTCGGGCGGGAACGGCGCGCCCGACGCGACAGGCAATCGTGTCGTGGATGGTTTCGACATGAGCGGCCCAGCGTCGCGCCGGGTGAGCGGGGGCGGCGTCATCGGGGGCGGTGTCGTGCGTGGAGGCGAGCGGATCGGTAGTCATGGCTGGTCCTGTGGTCCGCATCATCGCCCGGACATCGGCTGATGATATGTTGTCCGGAAAGTTCCGGAGCGGCGGTGCTGCCTCGGTCCGATACTGCCGCGGGTCTGTGGTCGGCTGACTGAAAGAAAAGTGAAAGGGAAGATCATGAAACCACGCAGCAAGATCATCGTCTTCGACGTCAACGAAACCCTGCTTGATATCGAGATCCTCAACCCGTTCTTCGCCAGTGCATACGGCGATGCCCGGGTGATGCGCCAATGGTTCGCCGAACTGATTCTGTACTCCCAGGCCTTGACCTTGAGCGGCAGCTACCTGGAGTTCGGAAAGCTCGCGGTCGGGGTGCTTCAGATGGTGGCGGAAATCCGCGGGGTGTCGCTCTCGGATGCCGACGTCGCCGACTTCACCGCGCGGATGCGCAGCATGCCCGCGCATCCGGATGCCGCGCCTGCGCTGGCGCTATTGCAGCGCGAAGGCTTCCGGCTCGCGACCCTCACCAACTCGGGAGCGAAGGCCGGCAAGGCCGTGCTCGAGAAGGCCGGGCTGGCGGGCCACTTCGAGCGGCTGTTCTCGGTCGAGGAGGCCGGGCAGTTCAAGCCGGCGCCTGCAACCTATGAATTCGTGGCGACAAGCTTCGGCGTCGAGACCGGCTCGCTGAGGATGGTAGCGGCCCATACCTGGGATACGCTGGGAGCGGTCGCGGCCGGATGCGACGCGGCGCTGCTGACGAGACCCGGCAATGCGCTGCTGCCCGTCGGCCCGCAGCCGGGGATCGTCGAGAAAGACCTGGTCAGCCTGGCCCGGCGTATCGTCGAGACCGACAGCTGAGTTCGCGCTGCAAGGGCTGGTCGATCGCTGCGGCGCCACGCGGGGGCGGGTGCAATGTCCGCCTATCGCAGCATTGCAGGCGGGATGAAGTGCTGAGTCGCGACTTGCCGCATCAGCCCAGGAAATGCCGGGCGACACTCGTGTACAAGGGGATACCGAACAGGATGTTCAGCGGGAATGTGATTCCCAGGCATAGACCGAGGTAAAGCGAGGGATTGGCTTCCGGGATTGCATAGCGCAACACGGCCGGCACGACGATGTAGGAAGCACTGGCCGACAGCACCATCAGCAGGGCAGCGTCGGCCGCCGGCAGTTGCAGCAGGATCGACAGCACGAGCGCGATCGAGGCGTGAACCAGGGGTCCGATGGCGGCATAGCCGATCAGGAACGGCGACTGACCCCGCACCGATCCGAAATTCTTCGCCACCGTAAGACCCATGTCGAGCAGGAAGAAGGCCAGCATGCCTTTGAACAGGTCGCTGGAAAAAGGCGCCATCATGGCCCTGCCGGTCTCCCCGCTCAGGTAGCCGATGGCCATTGCGCCGAGCAGCAGGAGTTGTGCGCCGTCGGTGAATGATTCGTGAAGAATCCTGCCGATTGGTGGGCCGACGTTGCGGCTGCCGAGCGTCGCGACCGCGGCGCCACCGGCGGTCGCCATGGCGACGACGACCGGCTGCCCGTGTCGCAATGTGTTGGCCAGCAGTACCGCCATGATGATTGCCGGCGATTCCATGAAGACCATCGCAGCCGCCATATGGCCGCCCGCGGCCATCCCGTTCGTCTCGAGGTACTGCATTGCGGTCACGAAGGTCACCGCACTGACGGAGCCATAGGACGCGGCGATCGCCGCAGCGTCGAATCGCGACACGCGGTTCTTGAGCACCTGGTAACCCAGCGCCGGCACGATAAAGGCCATCAGCATCGCCGCGGCGATGCTGACCAGCACGGTGGGGCTCATACCGGTT
>JBBRJB010000209.1:0-5674 GCA_038220085.1 Burkholderiales bacterium | reverse complement strand
CGATAACGACATCGCGCTGATCGACTTCTGGGCGCCGTGGTGCGGGCCTTGCAAGGGATTTGCCCCGATTTTCGAACAGGTTGCAGCAGAGAATCCGGACGTCGCGTTCATCAAGGTGAACACCGACGAAGAGCCGGAGCTGGCCGGGCATTTCGCCATCCGCTCGATCCCGACCCTCATGATCTTCCGCGAGCGGGTCATGGTCTTCCAGCAAGCCGGCGCGCTGCCGAAAGGGGCGCTGGCCGATCTGCTCGGCCAGGTGCGGGCGCTGGACATGGACGAGGTCAGGCGTGGTGCCCACCCCCATGAACCGGACAGCGGCGCCGAGCCGTCGCCAGATGGGAACGATTCCTGATATGATAACAATTCTCATTTACGAATGGCGCGACGGGAAAGACCCCCCGCAATCGGATACAGGAGGTTTTCTTGAATACTCACGTCTTGGCTGCTCACGTTCGGCGGCTGCTGCCGCGCATTTCCGCCCTCACCGCGCTGGTCGCTGCCGTTTCCCTGTCGCTGACGCCGGCCGCCGGTGCGCAGGAAAAGATCCTCAACGTCTACTCCGCCCGGCACTACCAGACCGACGAGCAACTCTACGGTGAATTCACCCGGCGGACCGGCGTCAAGATCAATCGCATCGAACTGGGTGACGAGCCCCTCCTCGAACGGCTCCGCGCCGAGGGAGACAAGAGTCCGGCGGATGTCGTGCTGATGGTCGACGCGACCCGGTTGTTCCGCGCGCAGGACCTGGGGCTGTTCCAGCCGATCGAGTCCAAGCTGCTGACCGAACGTATTCCGGCAGAGTTCCGCGCCAGCGACAATACCTGGTTCGGTTTCTCCAATCGCGCACGGGTGATCGTCTACAACAAGGACTCGGTCAATCCCAAGGACGTCCAGACCTACCAGTCACTCGCCGATCCCCGCAACAAAGGGAAAGTCTGCACGCGCTCCGGCAGCCACCCCTACAACCTGTCACTGTTCGGCGCGATGATCAAACACATGGGTACCGCAAAGACCGAGCAATGGCTGAAGGGCATCGTCGACAACCAGGCGCGCGCGCCCAAGGGTGGCGATACCGACCAGATCAAGGCGGTGGCCAGCGGCGAGTGCGGCATCGCGCTGACCAATACCTACTACTGGGTTCGCCTGCTGCGATCGGACAATCCGGCCGACAAGGAAGTGGTGAGCAAGGTCGGCATGATCTGGCCCAACCAGGAAAGCACCGGAGTGCACATGAACCTGGCCGGCGGCGCAGTGGCCAGACATGCGCCGCACAAGGCCATCGCAGTCGAGTTCCTGGAATACCTGGCCAGCGACCAGGCCCAGGTCTATTTCGCGAATGGCAACAACGAATGGCCGGTGGTCAATGGCGTGAAGACCGGAAATGAAGCGCTCGAGTCGCTCGGATCGTTCAAGGCAGACAAGGTGGCCACCGACAAGATGGCCGCCCGATCGGGGGAAGCCCAGAAACTGCTGGACAAGGTCGGCTATAAGTAGGCCGGGCTAGGAGCCTGTCGGCGACTTCGCCTTTGTCGCAAAAGTGATTACGTGCTCGGCATCGAGTCGTATGCCGATCGCCTCGCCGATCGCGTGGTCGTGATGGCTTGGCACGAGCGCGACGACTTCGCTGCCGGAAGGCAGGCGCAAGGTATACAGGAACTCCGCCCCGCGGAAGGCCTTGCGGATGACAACGGCCTTGAGCGCCGCTGCATCGTCATGGACGACGTCGTCCGGGCGCAGCAGGACGTCCACGCTGCGCGCACCGAGGTGGCGATGCGAGCAGATGTCGGGCGGGGTGATGAAGCCCAGTTCGGTCTGCACATGGCTGTGCTCCATCGTCACGCTGTCGATCTGCGTGCCGGGCAGGAACACGCCCTCGCCCACGAAGTCCGCGACAAATCGGGTGGCCGGACGGTGGTACAGGTTGTAGGCGGTATCCCACTGTTCAATGCGGCCGTGGTTCATGACGCCGATCATGTCGCTCATCGCAAACGCTTCGCGCTGGTCGTGCGTCACCAGGATCGCGGTGGTCTCGGTCGCACGAAGGATCGCGCGGACTTCCAGCGACAGTCTTTCCCGCAGTTCCACGTCGAGGCTGGAAAACGGCTCGTCGAGCAGCAGCAACGCCGGTTGCGGCGCCAACGCCCGCGCCAGGGCGACGCGCTGCTGCTGCCCGCCCGACAATTCGTGCGGGAATCGCTTTTCCTCGACCTGCAGGTTGGTCAGCGCCAGCATCTGCGACACGCGCGCGCGTCGTTGCGCGGCCGGCGTCCTGCCGAGCCCGAACCCGATGTTGTCGGCCACGCTGAGGTGGGGAAACAGCGCGAAGTCCTGGAACACCATGCCGATCTGGCGAGCCTCCGGTGCCACGCTGCCGCTCGCATCGGCGAGTTGCCTGCCGGCCAGCCGGATTGCGCCCGCGCTCGGCTTGAGGAAGCCCGCCAGCGTTCTCAGCACGGTGGTCTTGCCGCATCCGGATGCGCCGAGCAGGCAGCCGATCGCGCCGCGCGCGAGTTGCAGCGACAACCCCTCGACGGTGGCCGTTCGGGCGCCGGGATAGGACACCGAAAGCCGCTCGATGGACAAGTGGTGCGTCATGCTCGGATCTGAAGGCATAGCGTTAAATGTAGCGGAATCGCCGCGCAATGCCGGCGGCGTCGTCCTCTTCGTCGGAGTCCTGCTGCTGGTGCCCCTGCTGGCCCTGGTCGCCACCGCAATCGTCACCTTCGATGGCGCCGCGCTGATCCACCTGTCCCGGACGGTGCTGGCCGAGACGGTGGCCGTCACCGGCGTGCTGGCCGCCGGGACGCTGGCCGGCGCGCTGCTGCTGGGCGTCGGCTCCGCCTGGTGCATTCAACGCTACGAGTTCTTCGGGCGCAACCTGCTGGCCTGGATGCTGGTGCTGCCGCTGGCGATGCCGACTTATGTCATCGCCTATGCCTACACGGATCTCCTGCAGTACAGCGGGCCGCTGCAGCGATGGATGCGGCTGTCGCTCGGATTCTCCGGGCGGCTGCCCGACATCCGCTCGCTCTGGGGCGCGATCCTGCTGTTCTCCTTCGTTCTGTATCCCTACGTCTATCTGCTCAGCCGCACCGCGCTCGCGGAATTGTCGGGTTCGACGATCGAGTCGGCGCGGTTGCTGGGACAGAGCCGCTGGGGCGTATTCATGCGCGTGGTCCGCCCGTTGATCAGGCCGTCGATCGTGGCCGGCGCGATGCTGGTGCTGATGGAAACGCTGGCAGACGTCGGCGCCACTTACTACTTCGGTCTGACGACTTTTTCCGCCGGCATCTACAAGACCTGGTTCGCCATGGGAAGTCGCAGCGCAGCGCTCATGCTGGCCGTTTTTCTCCTGGGCGCGGTGGCAGCGATCTACCTGATCGAACGGCGTGCCCGCGGCCGTGCGATGCAGGTGACTTCGAGAACGCATCGACCCTGGGCACCGGAGCGATTGACGGGCGCCGTCGGAGGCATCCTCGGGGCCGTCCTCCTGGTGCCGGTTCTGGTGGGCTTCCTGGTGCCGGTTGCCGGCCTGCTCTGGCTGATGGTCCGGGAACCGGAGATGACACCGGCGCTCGGCCGCTTCTGGACGTGGGCCGGAAACAGTTTCGTCGCCGGCGTTCTCGGCGCGACCCTCACCCTCATGCTGGCAATCGGGTTCGCCTACGCCGTGCGCTTCAGCGAGGCCACGCAGGCCCGGCTGGTGGGCACGACGGCAGTCTGCCTCAAGTTCGGCTACGCGGTGCCCGGCGCGGTCATCGCTCTGGCCATCCTCTGGCCGATGGCGATTGCCGACCGCGCGGTGACCGACGCTCTCGGTCTCGCCGCTCCGCTGCTGACCAATACGATCATCGGCCTGGTTTACGCCTACATGCTCCGCTTCTTCGCGGTGGCTTACGGCGGCCTCGAGGCGAGCATGCTGCGCATAACACCCAACCTGGATGCCGCCGCGCGTACGCTCGGCGCGAACAGGATCCAGGTCTTCAGGCGGGTGCATCTGCCGCTGCTGAAGCGCGCGGCACTCGTCGCGTGGATGCTGGTGCTGATCGACGTGATGAAGGAGCTGCCGGCGACGCTGATGCTGCGCCCGTTCAATTTCGACACGCTTGCGGTCATCGCCCAGCAACTGTCGCAAGACGAGCGCCTGGCAGAGGCCGCCCTGCCCTCCCTGGCCATCGTCGCCGTCGGGATCGTCCCGGTGATCCTGATTTCAAGGCTGATGCAGCGTATACCATCGACCGGATGATTCCCCCGGCCCGGATTCCCCGACATGGACCTCGACGACGCTACCAACTTCGTGATCGCGCTGCTGATCGGCGCTCTGGTCGGAATCGAGCGGGAAAAGAAAAAGGACGCTGACTCGCGGCCGTCGTTCGGCGGCATACGCACCCACATCCTGCTGGCAGAACTGGGGGCCGCCTCGGCCTGGCTTGCTGCGGATACCGCGGTGCCGTGGATCTTCGTCGTCGCCCTGGCCGTGGTCGGCGCAGCCGTCGTTGCGAGCTATGCGATGCAGAACCGCTCGGCCATCGATGCCCCCGGCCTGACCAGCGAACTGGCTGCGGTGGTGGTCTTCCTGCTGGGCGGGATGGCCGTGGTCGGCGACCGGACCCTGGCGGTCGCCCTGGCGGTGATCACCTCGGCATTGCTGGCCTACAAGCAGCCCCTGCACGGCCTGGTCGGCCGCATCGACAGGGAGGACATCTTCGCCGGGATCAAGCTGCTGATCGCGTCGTTCATCGTGCTGCCCCTGCTGCCCGACCGGACGATAGACCCCTGGAACGCCATCAATCCCTACAAGCTCTGGCTGCTCGTCGTCCTGATCTCGGCCTTGTCCCTGGTCGGCTACGTCGCCATGCGGTGGCTGGGCGCGGCCAGGGGCACTGCCGTCACCGGCATCACCGGGGCCTGGTCTCATCCACCGCGGCAACGTTGAGCTTTGCCCGCGGCAGCGGCAGCGACACCGACGCGGGCAGCGGGTACGCCCTGAGCGCCGGCATACTGCTCGCCTGGCTGATGATGATTCTCCGGGTGGTCGTGATGGTGGCGGTGGTCCACCGGGCGCTGCTGCCGTCCCTATGGATACCGCTGGCTGCAATGGCCGTGGTCAACGCGGCCTTTGCCGCGTGGTACTACCGTCTGGGCCTTGCCTCGAAGCGCAAGCAGAGCGAGCAGAGCGAGCAGGACATTCCCGTCAAGAATCCCTTCAGCCTGTCCTCCGCCATCAAGTTCGGCGCCCTGTTTGCCGTGGTCCTGCTGGTCGTCAAGATCGCCCAGCAGGAGGCACCGGCAAGCGGAGTCTATTTCGTGGCCGCTCTCGCGGGATCGGTGGATGTCAGCGCGATCACCCTCTCGATGGCTCTCGGCGAAAGCGACGTCAAGGACGCGGCCAGCGCGTCGGTCGCAATCGTGATCGCCGCCCTGTCCAATACGGCGGTCAAGGGCGCCGCAGCCATCGCACTCGGTGCCGGCCAACTGCGGCGCGCGATCGCGATCGCGACCGGATCAATCGTGGCCGCCGGCGTCGCGTCAATCCTGCTCGGCTAGGAGCCTGTCGGAGGTTCCTCTAGCCTGTCATCCTGGCGACGGAGGGTGCCCGCAAGCGGCCCGGATCGGGCAAGCCCGCACCGAGCAGCGGCCGCAGGTAGGCCTGGAAGGCTTCGGTGACATC
>JBBRJB010000208.1:0-5676 GCA_038220085.1 Burkholderiales bacterium | reverse complement strand
CAGGCGACGGCGCGACGTCTGGCGCAGAGCCTGACGCGCTGTCTGGGGCCGTATCGGGGGCCGTATCCGGGTCGATTGCCGGGTGGGCCGGACTTTCTGGGCGGTCGGGACTCGTCACTGCGCTCTTCCGGGAGGGGTGATGGGGAAATACGGGGCCGGGCGATACAGGGACAGAGGCGGTGGCCTGCGAATCGCCGAGGGTGCGCACCCGCGCCGGTAAATCGCCATGATAGGCGACAGCCGCGCTGCTCCTGGCAAGGCCATTGTCAATCCGCGCGATCGATCCTGGCCAAGGCATCTCCAACTGCATCGGAACTGCCCGGGCGAACCAACCGATCCACCTCTTTGCCGTCGTCCAGGAATACGAGAGTCGGCCAGAGCTTGACCCTGAAAGAGCGCCCGAGCGGTCGCCCGCTGCCGTCCGCGATCCTCAGATGGCGGACCGCCGAATGCCGCGACAGCGCCGCGTCGATGAGGGGCTGAGCGGCCCGACAATAGCCGCAACCGGGGCTGCCGAATTCCAGAACCACCGGCCCCGGCAGCCGATCGATCTCCGATCGCACCGGTTCGCTTGCCAGATAGGGTGAACTTTGGGTCATCGATTACCTCGCTTGCGCCGATTCCGACCGAACCGAAGCGGCGGCGCTTATAGAAGAGCGGGATTATCGTTGTTGCCGGAAGGCACGCGCAACCGCTGTGCCCGACCGGAGTTCTAGAGCCTGTTGGCGTATGGGAAGGGCTCAGGCCAGCAGTTTCAACTCCCTCACCCGGGCCAGCGCGTGCGCGCGATTGTTCACCCCGAACGATTCGTAGACTCGCTTGAGGTACCACTTCACCGTCTCTTCGGAGATGTGAAGCCGCGCTCCGATCTCCCGGTTTCGCAACCCCTGCTCCACCAGTTTCAGGATCTGAAGTTCCCGGCGATGCAAGGCCTGCACGGTAGGCAGTGCTGCCGGCGTACTCCGATGGTCATGAGTGAGCGCAGCAAACCAGCCCGCGAGTCGGGCCGCCGCCGCAGAGCTCCCAGGTTCTGCCGGCGCCTCCAGAATGTCCAGCAGATCCGTGCCGCACAGGACCAATGCCAGCGCGGATCCGCCCGGCGTCGCCAGACGGATCGCTTCCAGGAGGTCGCGCCGTGCTGCCGCCCCATCCCCCAGGGACCGGGCGGCCAGTGCAGCCAGGCCGAGGAACTCGACCTGGTGTTTCACCCGGCCGGCCAGCGCCTCGGTGGCGGCCGCCTCGCCGGCTCGCGCGCGCAGTTCGTCCTGCCGACCCTGGCGATACAGCCGCTGGCAGCAGACCGCCTCGTACTGCACGAAGTTTTCCGTGGGCATCCCGCGCCCCGTCTGATGACTGGCTTCCAGGACTTGCCGGGCCTCGCCGAGCCACTGCTCGAGGGCGGGCTCCTGCCCGCCCTCCGGCTGGATGAGCGCGATCCTGGCCTGGGCGATCGCCGCGCGGAACAGCACCCGGTCGAGCGAGCGGCTGGCGCCGAGCTCCCTGGCCTTTTCGATCTCCTCGAGCGCCAGTGCAGTCCTGCTGGTAAGCGCGTAGATCTGCGCCCTCAGCACCCGGGCGACGCCGATGTAGGCGAAGGTATGGGTGGCGTCCAGCAGGTCGATGGCCGCATCCAGCGCCGCCTCCGCCCGGGCGAACTCCAGGCGGTCGAGATGCGCCAGGCCAAGCACCGAATTCAGGAAAGCGGCGCTGCCGGCACGCAGCCAGCGCCGGTTGCCGGGTTCGTCGAACCATTGCGAGATGCCCCGGATGGCAATGTCGGGGCGTGCGCAAAGCTGGTCGACCATGGCACGGTTGTAGCGGGCCATCAGGCTCACCACGGTGTCCTCGTTGGCGTCGGCGATCCGGATTGCCTCGACGTAATGACGTCGCGCCGCCGTCAGGTCACCCCGGACCCTTGCGCCATAGCCGAGCACGACCTGGGCATAGGCGCGCTGCAAGCCATCTTCCAGCCCGAAGGCGGTAGCCAGGTCGGGGCTGATCCGCTCGCTGTTGACCAGATCGTAGCGGGTGACGCCGCACATCGACCGCAGTATCAGCAGCTCGTCCGCCAGCCGCTGGCGCCCGCGGGGCACTGGGGTCTCGGCGCAGGACGACAAGACCACCTGCGCCGCTTCGATCGCTTCGCTGGCGGCGATGGCGTCGCCCAGGTAGAGCTGGGTCCACGAGTTCAGTACATTGAGTTGAGCCGAGGCCACGACCGCCTGTGGCCCGATCGCCTTCAACCAGGCGTGCAGGTCCTTGAAGCTGCCGTCGCGCAACAGGGCATAACCGTAGCTTTCCAGCAGTCGGACGGCGTCGCCGCTGCTGCCGCCGGCCAGCGCATGGCGCAGGGCGTCGGCCGGCATCGCATTCAGCTCATACCATCTGCTCGCGCGCAAGTAGAGCGGCTGCACGCAAGCGACGCCCTGGGCCCGCTTCTGCGCGCGCAGGAAGTTCTGGAACAGGTGGTGATAGCGATACCAGATCTGTTCGCGATCCAGGCGGATGATGAACAGGTTGGCTTTCTCCAGCGCCTCGATCATCTCCATACTGTCCTGACGCCCGGTCAGCGCGTCGCACAGCGGGGCGCAGAACTGATCGAGCAGGGCGGTGTCCTGCAGGAAGGCACGTGACGCCGGCGACTGGTGCGCCAGGATGTCCTCGAGCAGGTAGTCCGCGAAACCGGCGCGCCCGGGGTCATGGTCGAACAAGGCATCACCCTGCTGGCGGTAGGCAATCGACGCCAGCTGCAAGCCGCAGATCCAGCCCTCGGTCTGCCCGGTCAGCGCCGCGATCCGCTCATCCGAGAGGGCAACCCGATGGACCCTGCTCAGATATTCGCGGACCTCGTGAGCCGCCAGCCTCAGGTCGGAAAAACCGATCTCGACGACCGCGCCCCGTGACTTGAGCCGGGCCACGCTCAAGGGTACCTGGCGCTGGCTGGCGACGACAAAGCGTGTCTCGGCGGCGCTGTACTGGATCAGGTAACCGACGGCTGCGACCACGTCGGGGTTATCGATCACCTGGAAATCATCGAGGAAGATGGCGAGCGGCTGCGGGTGCGCCGGCCCGCCTGGCCTGGGGCCGCACTCCGCGATGATCGCCGCCATGGCTTCGGTCAGCGGCACTTCGGTGCTGGCCCGCACCAGGTCGACGATCTGGTCACCAAATCCAGGCCTGAGCTGGGCCAGGGCGGCAACGAGGTTGATCACGAAGGCCCGGGGCTCGTTGTCGGAACCGTCCAGCGACAGCCAGGCCGCTTCCCAGCCGCCCGCAACGAGCTGTCTGAAGCCCTGGGCCAGCAGAGTCGACTTGCCCGATCCGGTGGGCGCGGTCACCACCGCGAGCTTGCGATCCTGCAGGCCGACCAGCATGGCGATCAGGTCGGGCCGCTCCAGCAGGCGCGACTCGGTCGACGGCGGATAAAGCTTGGTCACCGGAGGGCGAAAACGGGGGCGGACCATGTCGAAAGGGGCACGAACCCCACTTTCGGGGGGTGATTTGGGGGGGAAACTGAGTAGACTGATCTGAGTAGACTGATTCTAGAGTTGCTCCGACTGCCGAGCAATCGCCCTGAATCGCCCCCCCGAATCGACTGATGGAGACAACATGATGCGGCCAGCCCCGATTGCACGCCCCTACCCTTCCAGCCTGCCACGCCGGTCATCGCGCGTCGCCGGCACCTTCGCGGCCGGCACGATCCTGGCGGCCCTGGTCGTCAGCGCGCCGGCGCTGGCCCAGGACATCAAGATTGCCCACATCTCCGACCAGACCGGTCCGCTGGAAGCCTACGCGAAGCAGACGCAGACCGGCCTGATGCTGGGACTGGAATATGCCACCGGCGGCACGATGATGATCGGCAACCGCAAGATCGTCGTCCTGCAGCGCGATTCTCAGACCAAGCCGGACGTGGGCAAGTCCCAGCTTGCTGCAGCCTTCGGCGACGACAAGGTGGACATCGCCGTCGGGCCGACATCTTCCGGCACGGCACTGGCCATGCTGCCGGTCGCCGAGGAATACAAGAAGATCCTGCTGGTCGAGCCCGCAGTCGCCGATTCGATCACCGGCGACAAGTGGAACCGCTACATCTTCCGTACCAGCCGCAATTCGACCCAGGACGCGGTGTCCAACGCGGTTGCCGTCGGCAAACCCAATACCTATATCGCCACGCTGGCGCAGGACTATGCCTTCGGCAAGGACTTCGTCGCGGCCTTCAAGGAAGCGCTGGCAGGAACCGGGGCGCAGATCGTGCACGAGGAATACGCGCCGGTGCGCGCCACCGATTTCACGGCGTCCACCGAGCGGATCTTCAACGCCCTCAAGGACAAGCCGGGCCGCAAAATACTTTTCGTCAACTGGGCCGGCGCAGATCCGTTGCCAAAACTGATCGCGGCGGATCCGAAGCGGTTCGACATCGAAATCGCGACCGGGGGCAACATCCTGCCGGCAATGGTTTCCTACAAGCAATTGCCGGGCATGGAAGGCGCCGCGTATTACTACTTCGGCATCCCCAAGAACCCGGTCAACAACTGGCTGGTCGCCGAGCACTACAAGCGGTTCAAGTCCCCCCCGGACTTCTTCACCGCCGGCGGCATGAGTGCAGGCATCGCAATCGTCGAGGCCATCAAGAAGGCAGGCGGCACCGACACCGAGAAGCTGATTGCCGCAATGGAAGGCATGAGCTTCGAGACGCCGAAAGGCAAGATGACTTTCCGCAAGGAGGATCACCAGGCGATGCAGAGCATGTATCACTTCAAGATCAAGGCCGACCCGGCATTCGAGTGGGGCGTGCCGGAGCTGGTCCGGGAGATCAAACCTGAAGAAATGAAGATCCCGGTACGCAACAAGCGCTGAGAGCCTGCAGGGCAGGTCCGGTGACGCCACTGCTGCAATCGGAACAACTGACCATCCGTTTCGGCGGCCACGCGGCCGTCGACGGGGTCAGTTGCGGCTTCGCGCCGGGCACGCTCACGGCTATCGTGGGCCCCAACGGCGCGGGAAAGACCACCTACTTCAACCTGCTGTCGGGGCAGTTGCGGGCAACCAGCGGCCGGGTGCTGCTTGAGGGCAGGGACATCACCGGACTGCCGGCCTCGACCCGGGCACACCGCGGTCTCGGTCGGGCCTTCCAGCTGACCAACCTGTTTCCGAACCTGACGGTGCACGAGAACGTGCGGCTCGCGGTCCAGGCAACGGCCGGACGCGGCTACGACCTCTGGTCGGTCTGGTCGTCCAGCCGAGGATTGATCGAGGAGGCCGACCGGATCCTGGCCGACGTCGCGCTCGACCAGAAACGTGACGTCCTCGCCGCGGAATTACCGCACGGCGACCAGCGCAAGCTGGAGGTCGCCATACTGATGGCATTGAAGCCCAAGGTGTTCATGTTCGACGAGCCAACCGCCGGCATGAGCGTCGACGAGGCACCGGTGATCCTCGCCCTGATCGCATTGATCAAACAGCAGCGGGACAAGACCGTTATCCTGGTCGAGCACAAGCTCGACGTGGTCCGCTCGCTCGCCGACCGCATTGTGGTGCTGCATCAGGGTCAACTGGTGGCCGACGGCGAACCCGGCGAGGTCATGGCCTCCGCCGTGGTCCGGGAAGCCTACCTGGGAGGAGCCCCATGACCCCGGCGCCGGACCTGCCGGCGCCGATGGCGGCGCCCAGCCCGCTCTT
>JBBRJB010000207.1:0-5709 GCA_038220085.1 Burkholderiales bacterium | reverse complement strand
TCTGCGCCCGGGTCGCTTCCAGCCGCACCTCGCAGTGGCGGATATCCTGCCCGCTCTTTCTCAGAATGAGTACGACGTCATAGACCGTGCAACCGCCTGTTCCGGCCAGTACGAGTTCCATCGGCCGCGCAGCGAGATTCTCGCCTCCGCCTTCCGGCGCGCCATCCATGTTCAGCAGGTGGCCGCTGCCGGTTTGCGCGACGAATCGCATTGTGTCCGGGCCAATCCATCTGATCGTAGTTTTCATCTGCGGTCTCCTGCTTATTCAGGGTAGGGTCGGGGCGGCTGTTTGCCTCTGCAGGGCAGCCACGCCGCGGTGGCGGGTAGGGGCGCGCAGCGAAGGGGAATGCCGGAGATGCTGCGGGGAATGCCGGAGATGCTGCGCTGCAGCGCGCAGTGCCGTGGCCAGGCTGCCACGCGGCAATATACCGGACGCGTCGCAGGCCCGTGACAGGCGCTCAAAAAGTAACTTAACACTATAAATATCAACGAGTTGTGACCGATGGTTGCACCGGAGGGACAGTCGATGCATCGGTAAGCGAGACCATATTGCAAAGCGTCAGAAAGGCTGTAGTATTGATCCATCGGTTGCTGCGGCAACCCACTATGTCTCCTCCACCTCCTCCTTTGGTGGATTCAAGCCCGGGTTCGCGCCCGGGCTTTTTTTGGGGGGGTGACTTCCGTGCTATTCCTCGGACGAGAGTGTCCGAGAAACGGGGGTTTTGACTGGATCGGCCTCCCCGCGTTATACTGGCGGGCTTCTCCAAGCATCCCCTGCGATGGACGCTGCCGGCGCTTTGACTTCAGGCGCTGACTCTAGGTCTAAGCGCTGCCGATTGCAGGCGGGTTTGACAACACCAGGCACAGGCAGCACCAGGCACAGACGCACGCAGGCGGCAGCAGGAGTCGTTGCTTAGACAGGAAAAGCGGCAGGCAAAGCGGCAAGCACAGCGGCAGGTAAAAGCGGTCACCGGCGAATCCATATATGAAAACCTTCTCTGCAAAATCCCATGAAGTTCGTCGCGATTGGCTTCTGGTCGATGGCACGGACAAAATTCTCGGCCGCCTGGCTGCCGAAATCGCGCTCCGTCTGCGCGGTAAGCACAAGCCGGAATTCACGCCCCACGTCGATACTGGTGATTTCATCGTCGTCGTGAATGCGGCGCGCATTCGCGTGACCGGCAATAAGGGCCTCGACAAGAAATACTATCGCCACACCGGGTATCCCGGCGGCATCCGGGAAACCAACTTCGACAAGATGCAGGGCCGTTTTCCCGGCCGGGCGCTTGAAAAGGCGGTCAAGGGCATGCTGCCGAAAGGCCCCCTGGGCTATGCGATGTTCAAGAAGCTGAAGGTCTATGGTGAGGACACGCATCCCCATAGCGCGCAGCAACCCAAACTCCTCCAGATCTGACTGCAGGCGAGACTAGACAATGATCGGTGAATACAACTACGGCACGGGACGGCGCAAGACTTCAGTCGCCCGGGTTTTCATTCGGCGCGGCAACGGCAAGATCACGGTCAACGGCAAGGATATCGGCGAGTACTTCTCTCGCGAAAGCGGCCGGATGATCATTCGCCAGCCGCTCGAAGTGGCAAACATGCCGCAAACATTCGACATCCGCGTCAACGTCCATGGTGGCGGGGAGTCGGGTCAGGCTGGCGCAGTTCGTCATGGCATCACCCGCGCACTGATCGACTTCGACGCGAGCCTCAAGCCCGATTTGTCGGCGGCTGGGCTGGTCACTCGCGATGCGCGCGAGGTCGAGCGCAAGAAGGTGGGGTTCCACAAGGCACGCCGCCGCAAGCAGTTCTCGAAGCGCTGATCCGCTCTTGTCAGGCGGGCCGCTCGGGTCGGGCGCCGCCAGGCCGGTGGTGGCCGAAGGTCGGCAGCGCGGACGTTACGACAGCATACGGGGTGTCCGCGGACGCCCCGTTTTGTATGGAGGGTCCCGCTGTCCGACTACAATCAGGGCGTCGGGGGTTGTATTGTATCGTCGGCGTCAGGTTCTTTCCACGGGAGTCGGCATGCTGGGCAGTACGCGAACATCAGGGCAGGTGCATCGGATCGGTGCAGGCGCCAGCCTGGAAGGTACGGTCCGGTTCAGCGGGCGGCTGGAAGTGGATGGAGTAGTGACTGGCGCCGTGATTGCTGATCCCGCCGAGGCAAGCGAGTTGGTTATCGGGGCGAAAGGCCGGGTGCAGGGGCAGATCGACGCGGCGACGGTCGTGATTTCAGGCGTGGTCGAGGGACCCATCCGAGCCGGTTTGCGGCTCAATATCCTGGCCGGCGCCCGGGTCGACGGCGACATTTCGTATCGGGATCTGCAGATCCAGCACGGCGCCGTGGTCGAAGGCGCCCTGAGGCCGATCGAAAGCGAGCAGGTGGCATTGAAACTGGTCGCTAACAGCCGCACTTGACTGCAATGATCCGACCCCGGCCTCGTCAAGGTCAAGGGTTCTCGTCTATCCTTCTCAGGAACCGGGAGTTGTTGAAATGAATGCAGTTGCAGAAATGCCCGCGCCGCTCGTCTTCACCGATAGCGCCGCGGAGAAAGTCAGCCAGTTGATCCAGGAGGAGGGCAATCCGGATCTCAAGTTGCGCGTCTTTGTCCAAGGCGGCGGCTGCTCGGGATTTCAGTATGGCTTCACCTTTGACGAAGAAATCAACGAAGACGATTCGGTGATGGAGAAGAACGGCGTCAAACTCCTGATCGACGCCATGAGCTATCAGTACCTCGTTGGCGCCGAGATCGACTACAAGGATGACCTGCAGGGGGCCCAGTTCGTGATCAAGAATCCGAACGCGACCACCACCTGTGGCTGCGGCTCGTCGTTCTCTGCCGGCTGACTCCCCCGGATCTGTCAGCAGCCCATACTCCGACAGGCTCCTATCGGACGGCGACGTGCATGGCGCCGAGAACTCTAAGACCGGCCGCGCCGGTGACCGATGGAAGATTTCCGGGAGCCCGTGCGGTCCTCCTGCAGGCCAGCCAAGCGAAAGCAGTTGCTTCGACGGCCTGTGGATGCAGGCCCAACTCGCTGGTGGTGCGAACCGGAACGTCATCTAGTTCCGACTGCAGGCACTGCATCAGGACTGGATTGGCTGCGCCGCCGCCGCAAACATGGACTGCCTGGACCTGTTCCCGCCGGCAGGCATCTGCGATGGTGCGACAGGTCAATGCCAGTACCGTTGCCTGGATATCGGCAGGGGCCAGTCCCGCCAGGCCTTGTCGCTGCAGCCAGGCCGGGTTGAAAAGGTCCCGGCCGGTGCTCTTGGGTGCGGGCAGCCCGAAGTAAGGCTCCGACAGCATCCTATCCAGCAGTCCGGTATCGGCCCGTCCGCTGGCCGCCCACCGGCCGTCGCGGTCGAATCGCTCGCCGGTGTGGGCCTCGCACCAGGCGTCCAGCAGAGTATTGCCGGGACCGGTGTCGTAGCCGATGACCGCGGCGCCGGTGGCACCGGCCCCCAACGCGGTGATATTGGCAATGCCGCCGATGTTCACGATGGCTTGCCGCCCGGGGGTTGAGTCGAGGGTTGCGCCAAGGGTTGAGCCGAACACGCGGGCGTGAAATACCGGCACGAGCGGAGCGCCCTGGCCGCCGGCTGCAATATCGGCACTGCGCAGATCCGTAACGGTGTCGATGCGGGACTTCTCCGCCAGCCGCGCCCCGTTGAGCAGTTGTATCGTGTAGCCCCGGGCAGGGTCGTGACGCACCGTCTGGCCATGCGCAGCCAGGGCGGTGACGGCCTCCGGGGCGACACTTGCCTGCTCGAGCAGGCGGGTGACACAATCGGCATAGAGGTCGGCAAGGTCATTTGCCGCCAGGGCTGCGCCCGCCAACTCGTCGGCCGCCGGCCGCTGCAGTTCCGTCAGGCGTTGCCGCAATACATCCGGAATTGGCAGTGACGCCGTAGCGACCGTCTCCAGCAGGGTTCCAGCCGCATCGAAACGCGCCAGGACCCCGTCTACCGCATCGATGCTGGTGCCGGACATCAGTCCGATGAAAAGCGCCCCGGCCGGGTCACTCAAAGGCTGCGACCCGGTTGTCTCCCCAGCGGATCCGCGTCAGCAGTTCGCCGGTGGTTTCCTGGAAGCGTAACTGCGCCTGCACGCTCAACGGGGCCTCGGGTGGTGGCATGACGGCTGCCGGATCGTTGGGTTCGCCGTTCACGAGGAACTCGAAGTGCAGGTGGGGCCCGGTGGCCCACCCGGTCTGACCGACGTAGCCGATGACCTCGCCGCGGTTGACACGGCTGCCGTCTTTCACGTTGGGCGCGAACTTGCTCATGTGAGCGTACAGGGTGCTGCGGTCCTTGTCGTGCTTGACGATGACCACCCTGCCGTAACCACGTTGAACGCCCACGTATTCCACCTGTCCGTCGCCGACGGCGCGGATCTTGGTGCCGGCGGGGGCCACGTAATCGATACCCTTGTGGGCCCGCCAGTCGCGTAACACGGGGTGCCTGCGCCCGAGGGTGAAACCGGAACTGATCCGCGTGAACTCGATCGGCGCGCGCAGGAAAGTCTTGCGCAGGGTCTGGCCGTCGAAGTTGAAGTAATCGCCCTCACCGTCGTCGCGCTCGAACCAGACGGCCTCGAGCCGCTTCTCCTGTCCGATGTATTCGACCGCCAGGAGCTTGCCCGGTTCGCCGTCGGCGATGGTCTCGGGATTGCTGAACAATTCATAAACCACCCGCAGCTTGTCGCCCTTGCGCACGTCGCGGTGAAAGTCCATGTCGGACCCGAAGACCTCAGGGATCCTGGTGGAGATCGAATCCGGGATGCCGGCCTGGTCCGCCGCCGCATAGAGCGAGGAATTGATGGTGGCGATGCGTGTCACCAGCGTCCGGTCCATCAGCATCGGCACGACCTGCGCCTGCCAACTCTCGTTGTTTCGCACCAGTTCCAGGCGGATGGCCGGTTGATCGGCCTCGGCGCCGCTGTTCAGTGGATAGCTGAGGGATTGGATCCGGTTCTGGCCGTCCACTTCCGCACGCACCGCGGTACCAGGCCGCAGTCGCAGGAGCTTGCGTGCGGTGGGGTCGATTCTCACGAAGTCCATCAGGTCGCGATCCTGGTCACCGAGCTTGCGCAACAGACTGCCCAGAGACTCTCCCGGGGAAATGATGGCCTGCCGCAGGAAGTTTCCTTCCGTGGCGAGCGGCAGAGGGGACATCGGCAGAGGTTCTACGACACGCAGGCTCGGGGGCAGGGGTTCCTCCGTCAGCGGGGCTACGGCGAATGCAGTGAGTGTTGCAATCGAGAGCGCAGCGGCCAGTGCGGAGGCAAGACGTTTTCCTGTCGAGGTCTGCATTCGATATCTGATCTTTCTTATGACTGTTCAAACTGAAGGCGCAGACCCAGCGACCTTCGCGATGGCAACTGGCGTTGCCGTCCAAGCAGCGCAATCTCCGCGCCTGTGCTCGGATAGAATTGCGCCCTGACCGCCGATGCGGCCATTGACTGCTACTGACTTGCAGTTTCAAGTCTGTTTCGTTCAAATCCGCGCCAGAGCCGACGATTGACAATGATGCACAACATTGCAGAAGACGGCGCCAGCGTGGGTCGCTGGTCAGGGGTCCGGCTGAGAGCCGGCGGGGAGGTCGGCGAGGGCCGCGCTGGGGATTACGCCTTCGTTTGCGCGGCTGGTTTCGCTGACATACACCCGTTCTGGGCCAGAAACAAGCTGAAGCGCGGATTCTAG
>JBBRJB010000206.1:0-5719 GCA_038220085.1 Burkholderiales bacterium | reverse complement strand
GCCGACCGGGTTGGCCGATCGCCGGCAGTAGTCCTCCACTGCCTCCGGTTCGTCGTAGGAGTCGATGCGCAGGTCCTGAAGGAATGCGTCGAGCAGGTCGTGAAAATGTCGCCAGTCCAGTCCGTGTGCGACAACATATCCCCCCAGGCCATCGACGACCGGTTCGCCGCTGGCACCGTCGCTCTCGGCGGCTGTCAAAGCTGCATGCAGTTCGTCCAGGCGCGCCTCCCGCAGCGTCACCACCGCGTCGCCCTCGTCGGCGACGTCGTCAGCGTAGCGGGCGAAGCGGTAGATGGCGAGAACTGCAGGACGCAGGCGCGCCGGCACCAGCCAGGAGCCGACGGGGAAGTTCTCGTAGTGATCGACGCCGTGCCACGCATGGGCCAGCGGCTGCGGCGGCAGTGGAGGGGTGGCTGATGAGTTCACGGGTGCGATTGTAGAGGCCACCGAATATTGCTTTGACATCGCGCCGCACCGGTGAAAGAATATATTACTGACTCGTTAGTTAGTTATTTCCAACCTGGACGCGCCATGTCGCAGCGGTACTTGCGGATCCTCCTCGCCGCCGCCCTATCCCCGGTCATCCTGTCGCTGCCGGCCTGCGGCAAGGCACCGGTGCCCGTCGCGTCGGAGTCGCTGCGGCCCGTTCGGACGTTGACAGTGGCCGCCCGGGCTGTAAGCCCGGAATGGTCGCTGGCCGGAGAGGTCAGGCCCAGGGTGGAAGTCCGCTACGGCTTTCGCGTGGGAGGCCGGGTGATCGAGCGCAAGGTGGAAATCGGGGACCGGATCGAACCTGGCCAGGTACTTGCGCGGCTGGACCCGCAGGATCTGGCGCCGGCGCTCGACGCGCAGCGTGCCCAACAGGAGGCGTTCCGTACCGAACTCGAGATCGCCCGGGCCGAATTGGCACGGGCCCACCGACTGCGTGCGGGGAACTTCGTGAGTGACGCCAATGTCGAGCGCCAGCAGGCGACGGTCGATGCGGCCAGTGCCCGCCTGCAGGCCTCGGCGGCTCAGGTGAACCAGGCGCGCAACTCGCTCGGGTATCAGCAATTGCGCGCCGACACCGCCGGCATCGTCACCGCAATCGACACAGAGGCCGGGCAGGTGGTCGCGGTCGGCCAGCCGGTCATCCGGATCGCCCGGATCGACGATGTGGAAGTGCAGGTCAATGTGCCGGAGCAGGACCTGGCCCGGGTTCGCGCCGCCAGCGGTTGGACCGTGACCCTGCCCGGGGTGCCCGGTCGCGAATGGCAGGCGACCCTGCGCGAGCTCTCGCCGGCAGCGGATCCGGCCTCGCGCACCTACCCGGCACGCCTCGCGTTGCAAGGCGACACTGCCCAGGTCGCGTTGGGAATGAGCGCTACGGCTACCGCACGGGCTGCCAGCGTCACGCGTATCCAGGTTCCGCTGACGGCGCTGCACAGCACTGACGGCCCGACCCGGGTCTGGATCGTCGACGCGGCCGCGGGACGTGTACGGTCGCAGCCCGTGCAGACCGGGGCGATCCTCGACGACGCTGTGGTGATCGAAAGCGGCCTCAAGGGCGGTGAGACGATCGTCACGGCCGGTGCCAATCTGCTGCGGGAGGGGCAGAAGGTGCGCGTTCCCGCAACCGCACAGGCCGCGCAATGAGGCCGGCGCCGGGCAGCGAAGAATCGTCCCGATTCAACCTGTCTGCCGCGACGCTGCGCTTTCCGCAGATCAGCCTGTTCGTCCTGCTGGTGGTTGCCATCGCCGGCACCATGGCCTTCCTGCAGCTCGGCCAGCGCGAAGATCCGGATTTCACGTTCCGGGCGATGGTGGTGAGGACCCTCTGGCCGGGCGCCACCACCGAACAGATCGACCAGCAGGTGACAGACCGGCTCGAGAAGACCCTGCAGGAAGTGCCGTACTTCAAATGGACGCGCAGCTATTCCAAGCCAGGCGAATCGCTGATCGTCCTCGAGCTGCTGGATACGGCTCCCGGCAAGGAAGTGCCGCAGATCTGGTATCAGGTCCGCAAGAAGGTCGGGGACGTGCGTCGCACCTTGCCGCAGGAAGTGCTCGGTCCCTTTTTCAACGACGAGTTCGGCGACGTCTTCGGCACGATCTACGCCTTCACCGGCGACGGTTTCTCGATGCCCCAGCTCAAGGTCCATTCCGAGGCGATCCGCCAGGAACTCCTGCGCCTTCCGGACGTCGCCAAGGTCGAACTGATCGGCACGCAGGACGAGCGGATCTATGTGGAGATCTCGACGGCGCGCATGGCCAATCTCGGCATCGATCCGAACCGCATCGCCGAACAACTGGCGGCCCAGAACATCGTGGCGCCCGCGGGCACCGTGCACACGCCGGATCGCAGCGTGCCACTGCGGGTCACCGGCCAGTTCGACACGGTCAAGGAGATCGAGGAACTGCGCCTGTCCGTGGGAGGCCGCGTCATCCGGCTCGGCGACATCAGCCGCGTCTACCGCGGCCTGGTGGAGCCGCCGGTCTACACGATGCGCTTCGGCGGCAAGCAGGCGATCGGAATCGCCGTGGCAATGACCGGCACCGGCGACGTGCTCAAGCTCGGCACCAACCTCGCTGCGACCATGGCGCGGCTCGAAGCGGACCTGCCGATCGGAATCCAGTTCGCCAAGGTGTCCGACCAGCCGCGGATCGTCCGTGGCGCGGTCGGGGTGTTCGTGAGGGCGCTGTTCGAGGCGGTGGCGATCGTCCTGGTGGTGAGCTTCATCAGTCTCGGTGTGCGCGCCGGCATGGTCGTGGCGCTCGTCATCCCGCTGGTGCTTGCCGCCACCTTCCTGGGCATGAAAATATTCGGCATCGACCTGCATCGGGTCTCAACCGGCGCCCTGGTCATCGCACTGGGGCTGCTGGTGGACGACGCCATGATCGCGGTCGAGATGATGACCCGCAAGATCGAGGAAGGGTTCGACCGCTTCCAGGCTGCCACTTTTGCCTACACCAACACTGCCTTCCCGATGCTCACCGGCACGCTGATCACCGCGGCCGGGTTTCTGCCGATCGCCACCGCGAGATCAACCACCGGCGAGTACACCTTCGCGATTTTCGCCGTGGTGACCATGGCCCTGCTGATCTCCTGGGTCATGGCCGTGACCGCCGCACCTTTCATCGGCAGATTCGTGCTGAAGGAGAACGTGGCCGGCGGCCACGAGGTATTCGACACCCGCTTTTATCGCATGCTGCGCGCCCTGATCGAGCGCTGCATGCGTCATCGCTGGCTGACGCTGCTGGCGACGATCGGGTTCATGGGCCTCGGTCTGGTCGGCATGCAGGCTACCGAGAAGCAGTTCTTCCCCAGTTCCGACCGCGCTGAGCTGATCGTGGAGATGTGGCTGCCTGAAGGCGCAAGCCTGGCCGCGACCGAGGCGCAGACCAAGGCGCTGGAGCGCATCCTGAGTGCCGAACCGGATGTCTCCACCTTCGTCAGCTATGTCGGCAATGGCTCGCCCCGCTACTACCTGTCGCTGGACCAGCAACTGTTCCGGCCCAATTTCGCCCAGTTCGTGATCCTTGCCGACGACGTGGCGGGTCGCGAACGCCTGCTGCCGAGCCTGCGCCAGCACCTGGAAAATTCCTTCCCGGGCGTGCGCGCGCGGGTTTTCCGCACCCCGCTCGGGCCGCCGGTAGCCTATCCGATCCAATTCCGCGTCCTGGGCCCTGAAGCGCAGCAACTCAAGCAGATCGGTGCCCGGCTGGAAGCCCTGGTCCGGACCAATCCCTACACCGTGGATGCGCACAGGGACTGGGGCCAGCGCTCGCCGGCCGTCAGGATCGAAGTCGATCAGGACAAGGCCCGGGCCATCGGCCTGTCCAGCGCGCAGGTCGCTCGCGTCATCGGCGGTGCGGTCGCGGGAGCCGCCATCGGCACACTGCGCGAGGACGACCGGCTGATCGACGTGGTGCTCAGGGCGCCGCCGGACGAGCGCACCCGGCTGTCGAGCCTGCCCGACCTGCAGGTGCAGACATCGCTCGGCCGCAGCGTGCCGCTGTCGCAGATCGCCAGCATCAGGGAGGTGATGGAGGAACCGATCATCTGGCGCCGCAGCCGCACACCCAACCTGACGGTGCGCGCCGACCTGGTCGATGGCATACAGGCACCGGACATCACCGCGCAACTCGCGCCCGAAATCGCGAAGCTGGCCGCCGGGCTGCCCCCCGGCTACCGGATCGAAACCGGCGGCCCGGCTGAGGAGAATCAGAAAGCCCAGGCATCGATCGCCGCGGGCATGCCGCTGATGCTGGCACTGGTGGTGGGACTGCTGATGCTGCAGCTGCATCGCTTCTCGCTGGCCACCATGGTGCTGCTGACCGCCCCGCTGGGCATCATCGGCGTGGCCGCGGCGCTGCTGTTGTCGGGCCGGCCGTTCGGGTTCGTCGCGATGCTGGGCGCCATCGCCCTGGGCGGGATGATCATGCGGAACAGCGTGATCCTGATCGACCAGATCCGCCAGGACCTGGAAGCGGGGCACGATCCCTGGGAGGCCGTGCTCGGGTCGACCGTACGCCGTTTCCGCCCGATCGTGCTGACCGCCGCGGCGTCGATCTTCGCGATGGTGCCCCTGTCTCGCGACGTCCTGTGGGGGCCGATGGCTTTTGCCATCATGGGTGGCCTCTTCTTTGCGACCATCCTGACCGTCCTGGCGGTGCCGGCGCTGTACGTTGCGTGGTACCGGCTGCAGCCGACCCGGGCGGCGGCCTGAGCAGTGGCGCGGGTGTGGATTGCGCCCAACAGCGATCGGATAGAATTGTGTAATTCTCAGCCTGAATCGGCTGGGACCCGCGCGGCTGTGGCGAAATTGGTAGACGCACCAGATTTAGGTTCTGGCGCCGCAAGGTGTGAAGGTTCGAGTCCTTTCAGCCGCACCATTCTGCACAGCATTGTCAGACATTCAACGGAATACGAGAACGGATGGCTTCCCAGCTTGAAACTATCGGCGGCCTGGAACGCAGGCTGACCCTGTCGGTACCCAGTGCCGACATCACGAAGAAGGTGCAGGAGCGTTTCCGTTCCCTGGCACGCAGCGTCCGCATGCCCGGATTCCGGCCCGGCAAGGTACCGCTCAAGATGATCGCGCAGTCCTATGGCCCGCAGGTCCAGGCCGAGATCCTCGGCGACGCGGTCTCCAGGGCCTTCACCGAAGCGGTCGACGAGCACAAGTTGCGGGTCGCGGGGCAGCCTGCGATCCAGCCCAAGGAGGGCGGCGAAGGCGAGGCGGCGGACTTCACAGCCACCTTCGAGGTCTACCCGGAAGTCGTCCTGTCGGAACCCGAGAAGCTGGCGGTCGAGCGGTTCGCCTGCAGCGTCGGCGAGACCGAAGTCTCCAAGACCATCGATGTGCTGCGCAAGCAGCGCACGCGCTGGCTTGAAGTCCAGCGCGCAGGCCAGACCGGCGACCGGGTAACCATCGATTTCGTCGGCAAGCTCGATGACGTCGCGTTCGACGGCGACACTGCCAGCGATTTCGCCATGGTGCTGGGCGAAGGCCGGATGCTGGCCGATTTCGAAACCGGCGTCGCCGGCAAGGCGGCCGGCGAAACCGGCAGCTTCGACGTTGCGTTCCCGGAGGACTACAGCGCCAAGGAACTCGCCGGAAAGACTGCCCGGTTTGATGTCGCCGTCAAGAAGGTCGATGAGCCGGAATTGCCCGCGCTCGACAGCGAGTTCGCAAAACAGATGGGCCTGGCCGACGGCAACCTGGAGAAGTTCCAG
>JBBRJB010000205.1:0-5732 GCA_038220085.1 Burkholderiales bacterium | reverse complement strand
ACCGGGACGGCCAAGGCGACGGTCGGCAAGTTCGTGCTGCTCGCGCGAGCCGCCGATGTGGACTGGGCGAGAGCCCAGACGCTGACCGACGAGGAGCTCGAGTCGCGGCTGTACCTGCCGCCAGTGCCGCGCTCGAGCCGTGTGAGTGACGGTCAAGTATCCTCGAACAGATGCAGCGCGAACCGACCAATGTCCGGTTCGCCGATTTGAAGCGGGTGTGCGAGTCGTTCTTCGGACCGGCCCGGCAGAGCGGATCGAGTCACATGATCTTCAAGACGCCATGGACGGGGAATCCCCGGGATCAACATCCAGGATGACAAGGGCAAGGCCAAGCCGTATCAAGTCCGCCAGGCTCTCCTGGCAATCCAGAAACTGCAGGACATCTGTGATGAACCGTGATCACTACACCTATCGAGTGACCTGGTCGGCCGAGGACAACGAGCACGTCGGGTTGTGTGCAGAATTGCCGTCGCTGTCGTGGTTGGCAGTCACGCCGGAGGAAGCTCTTGCGGGGATTCGCGGTGTGGTGGCAGCGGCTGTTGCCGATCTCGAAGCCAACGGTGAACCAGTGCCGACACCGCTTTCGGAGAAGCACTACAGCGGCGAGTTTCGGGTCCGGATTCCACCAGAACTTCATCGCGCGCTTGCGACCCAAGCGGCCGAGCAGGGAGTCAGCTTGAACCGGCTGGCCAGCGCCAAGCTCGCGGCTCACATCGGTAAACCGCGATGATCGCCATCAAGAAGGACGACAAGCAGGCTCTGGCCCTCAAAAACACGGATGGCGCCCGCCGGACTTCGACACGACGCGAACCCCCGGTCAGTGTCCCAGCCGCTGCGCCAACTCCTCGACGATCACCGGCACCGGGCGGCTGACGTCGATCTCCCAGCCATTGCCGGGCTCGAGCGGCTCGAGCGTGGCCATCTGGCTGTCCAGCAGCGAGAGCGGCATGTATCGATGTGTGCGCGCTGCCGCCCGCTCGGCGAGGAGCTCCTTGCTGCCGGACAGCAGGATGAACTGCAGCCCGGCGACACCGTCCGCGAGCCGTTGACGGTATTGCACCTTCAGCGCGGAACAGGCCAGGACCACCGATTCCCCGGCGGCGGCGGCCCTGCGCAACTCCGAATTGAGGCGATCCAGCCAGGGCCAGCGGTCTTCGTCCACGAGCGGGGTCCCGTTGGCCATCTTGCGGACATTCGCCTCGGGGTGGAAGTCATCGGCATCCAGGAAGCGGGCGCCCAGGCGGTCTGCCAGCGCCGACCCCACCGTGGTCTTGCCGCTGCTGGAGACGCCCGTGACGACCACAAATCGGGCTTGTCCGGTCGGGGAAATGGAAGTCATCCGGCTATGCTACCAACTCCTGGCTGACGCCGGGGCACCTCCCACACCCGGTCCGGCGCCACCAGCAGGATCCGCTCGCCCTCGCGGGCGCGCACCGGCAGGCCACCGGTGAAGGCGCCGAACGCCGGCAGCTCGCAGGTGTCGACGCCCAGCACGAAGCACGGCAGTCGGATCCGCTCGTGTCCCGCCCGCAGTGTGTAGACAGGATGCAGGTGCCCGCCGAGCGAAAAGTGCCCGCTTACGCGCCGGGGATGATGGCAAAACGCGATCGGGCCGGCCCGATGCGGCTCATCGACGACGAGGATGTCCAGGTCGGGCGGCGGATCGCCGGCGTGGATGTCGTGATTGCCGCGCACCAGCACCAGGCGAAGCGCCGGGTGGCGGCGCCGCCAGTGCCGGATGGCGTCGAGGGTGGCGCGCGCTTGCGCTTGCCTCGCATGCAGGAAGTCGCCGAGGAAGATCAGTTCTCCGGTGTCGCGAGAGAAAAGGAGCGCGTCGAGCGCGGCGAGATTCTCCCCGGTCGTGCCGCGCGGGACCGGTATCCCGTGCGAGCGGAACGTGGCGGCCTTGCCGAAATGGACATCGGCGACCACCAGGGATCGCCGCCGGGGCCAATAGGCGGCGCGTTGCGGCAGCAGTTCGATCAGTTCCCCGCCCAGTTCGACTTTCATGGCGCCGCCGCCGCTTCCAGTTGCCGCACCATGCGCGCCACCCGGTCCGACAGCTTCTCGGTCGAGAGTTTCTCCCGCATCCGTTCAACCATCAGCGGAAACGCGAGGGGCGTCGGCATGGCAATGGCCACGTGCGCCAGCGACCGCCGTCGCAGTGCCGCCAGTGCCAGCCGCAACTGGCCGATCTCCAGTTCCTGCTCCAGGACCTCGCGGCGAGCCTGCTCGAGCAGGAGGTTGTCCTGGTCGTGCTTGCGAAATACCTCGAAGAACAGACTGGAGGAGGCTTGCACCTGGCGATTGCTTTTCAACTGGCCGGGGTATCCCGGGAAGACCAGCCCGGCGATCCGGGCGATCTCGCGGAAGCGCCGTTGCGCGAGTTCGCCGGCATTGAGACTGGCGAGCGTGTCTTCCAGCACCGCCTCGCCGCTGAACAGGCGCTCGGCGGACGCGGCCAGCAAGGTTGCCCAGTCCACCGGCGCAGCCGAAAGCAGCTCGAACCCGTAGTCGTTGACGGCAATCGAAAAGGTCGCGGGTGCGAGCCGAGCAACCCGGTAGGCCAGCAGGGAAGCCAGCCCGACGTGAACCGACCGCCCTTCGAAGGGGTACAGGAACAGATGACAACCTTCGCGGCTCGACAGGGTTTCCGCCACCAGTCGCCGGGCAGTCGGCAGGCTGGACCAGCGTCGCTGCAGGTCCAGCAGCGGGCGGATGGCACGCATCTCCTCGCCTTCGAACCGGCCCCGGTCCGCTTCCTGCAACCGGTCCTGCACGGCATGCGCCAACTCGGACGACAACGGCATCCGCCCGCCTTGCCAGCGCGCCACCGCGCCCTGGCTTCTGTTGCCACGCCTGACATAGGCGACCATGTCATGCACGCGCACGAACTCGAGCACACGGCCGCCGAACAGGAAGTGATCACCCCTGCGCATGCGCGCCACGAACGATTCCTCCACGGTCCCGATCCGTCCGCCCGACAGGAACTGCAGCCGGATGTCGGCATCGGAAACGATGGTCCCGATGCTCATGCGATGGCGCCGTGCCAGCGCGGCGTCCGGTACTCGATAGACCCCATCCGGGTCCGCGACCACCCGCCGGAACTCGGGATACACGGTCAGGCTGCGGCCGCCTCGCGAGACGAAGTCGAGCGCCCACTGCCACTCCTCGTCGCCGAGGTCGCGGTAGGAGTAGCTGCTGCGCACCTCGGAGAGGAGTTGCTCCGGGCGAAAGCCGCTGCCCAGCGCAATCGTCACCAGGTGCTGGACCAGAACGTCGAGCGGCTTGTGCGGTACCGCCCGCTGCTCGATCCGACGTTCGGAGAGCGAACGGCGAGCGGCGGCGGCCTCCAGGATCTCCAGTGTCTGGGTGGGCACCAGGGTGATTCTCGAGGGCCGACCGGGCGCATGTCCGCTGCGCCCGGCCCGCTGCAGAAGCCGCGCCACGCCCTTGGCGCTGCCGATCTGCAGGACCCGCTCGACGGGCAGGAAGTCGACGCCGAGGTCCAGGCTCGACGTGCATACCACGGCCTTGAGGCGGCCTTCCTTCAATCCGATCTCCACCCACTCGCGCACCGAGCGGTCCAGCGAGCCGTGATGAAGTGCGACGATGCCGGCCCAGTCCGGGCGAGCAACAGCGACAGGCTTTCGGGCGTGGTGACGAGGGCCTGCGGAAGCCTGCCCGCCTGTCGTGCGCGCTGCGCGGCCGTGGTGTCAGCCGTTCGCACGCCGACCTCCCAGGCGGGTTGCAACGATGCCAGTGGTTCCAGCAGGGAGCGCGCGGTGTCGGCCGCCAGGGCGCGCATCGGCGTGATCCAGATGACCCGGATCCCGGGCGGGCCGGCCGTCGGTCCGCAGCAGAGGGCACGGAGCAGGGCGGCGAACCATACCGCGTAGGTCTTGCCCGCGCCGGTGCTGGCGTGCAGGAGGCCGGAGCGGCCGTCTAAACAGGCGCGCCAGACTGCACGCTGGAACGGAAAGATCCGCCAGTCCCGGTCCCGGAACCAGCCTTCGGCGGCCTGCAGGGCGGCGCTGCGCCGTCCGGTCAAGGGGTCAGGCCTTCCTGCTCCCCCACCGAGCGGCCATCGTCACTCCAGACATCCAGCAGCAGGTCCTGTTCGCTCAGCCGGGTCAGGCGGCGAAGCCCGAGTCGTTCATCGAGCCGACGGTGTACCTCGTCGCCATCGAAAGGGCAGCCGGATATCGGCCAGCGCCAATGGCAGGCCAATACCGTGCCGCCGGGGCTCAGGCTCGCGCGGACTTTCGCGGCCATTGCGTCCAGCGCCGCGGCGTCCAGGTAATAGCCCAGTTCGCTGATCACCAGCAAGTCGAAGGCCTCCGCGGGCCATTGATCCGGAACCGGCGCCTGTCGGACTTCGACATGGGGGAACTTTGTCAGGCGGCGCCGTGCCAGCCCCACGGCGGCTTGCGCAACGTCGCTGACCAACAGTCGATCGCAACGCTCCGCCAGCGCCGCCGACAACTCACCGTTGGCGCAGCCCGGTTCGAAGCCGCAGCGGTAGCGTACTCGCGGCAGGCACGCGAGCGTGAGCGCGCGCTTGCGGGCTTCGTACCAGCTCGAGCGAAAACGCCAGGGGTCCTCGCTGGCATCGAAGAGGGTCTCGAAATAGTCCTTGGCGGGCGGTGCGTTCATCGGGTGGCGTCACGCAAAGAAGTACTCGCACGCGCGGGCATTGCGCTCGATTATCGCCGCGCCCAGTACAGCCGGCTCGTCGGGACTGCGGCGCGTGAGTTGGGTGAGGTGCGCCGACAATGCGGCGACCTTGCGCGCTCGCAAGTCTTGCGGCAAGGCGAACCGGCTCAATCGCCGCCAGGGCACCCGGTCATCGCCTGGTGCCGCCCAATGCCACATCCAGACCGGGGCTTCCAGCAGCGGGCAGCCCAGGTCACGACAGGCCGCGGCAGTCGCGAGCGCAGTCGCCTCGTGGTCCGGATGACCGTCCTTGCGCCAGGTGCTGATCACCCGGTCAGTGGGCCGCAGGAGTCGCCGCAGGTGCGCGGCCAGCGCCTCGAGGTTAACGGAGATTTCGCCGTCCGGGAGGGAAAGCCGGCCGACGCGGTCAGCACTCAGGCCGAGATGTGACAGGCCCGCCGCGCTTTCCGCCCTTCGTGCCGCGGCCAGTCGTGCCGCCACCTCAGGATCCGGGACACCGTGGCTGGCCTCCCCGTCCGTGACGGCCAGCACCAGGCAGTCGCCGCCGCGGCGGGCCTGCCAGGCGAGGAGCCCGCCACAGGCGAGGATCTCGTCGTCGGGATGAGGGGCGACCACGACCAGGCGTGCGCTTGCGGGCAGCCAGTGGGACGGCATGAAGGTGTCGAGCGCCGAGAGGCCGGCCCAGGACTGCCATTCGTGTTCGCTGGTGCCCCCGCCGCGGATCAGAGGTTCAGCGTCATGAGCATTCACAGCATCCACGGACTGGCCTCCGACGACAGCAGCCGCTCACCCAGCGCGATGCAGTCGCGCTCGGCGTGGCTCTGGCGGATGAAGACCGGCAGGTCGGCCGCGGCCCGGGCGAACGAGCGGTCGCGACAGAACGGGGTCGCCCCCAGTGCCCGTCCCGCCTCGTCGAGCACGCGACGCACTGCTTCTTCGGTGACGAGGCGGGCCCTGAGCGTCACTTCGCTCGCGTCGTCGCGCGGATGGGCATCGATCCAGCGGGCTGTCTCGCGCAGGGTGGCGCCTGCCGCTTCCAGCGCCACGTCGACTTT
>JBBRJB010000204.1:0-5738 GCA_038220085.1 Burkholderiales bacterium | reverse complement strand
GGACGGCCGATCACCCAGTCGTAGTTCAAGCCGGCATCGTAGCCGACGTTGTCGAAGCTATCGTATTCGTTGTATTTGTAGCCCTCGACGTTTGCGCTCATCTGCAGGCGCTGCTGACTGATCAGGCGATCGAAGGCGATTCCGAGGGAGCCGCGCAGGATCGTGTCACTCAGCCCGGTGCCGCCGAAGCGGGAGGTGTCGGTGCCATCCGGCACCCGCAGGACGTTGCTGTCGCGCGTCACTGCCAGACCTGCCGTAAGACTGATCACGTCCCCTTCGGCATCCTGAGCGACCGCGGTAACCGTAGTCGAGGCGATGGCGATGCTGATGCCCGTGAGCAGCCAGGGAAATCGCGCCCCAGCCCTACCACAAAGCCGATTCCGATTGAATTCTTTCATGACGATCCTGTCGTTAAAATCCCGAAGTGAGGAAAAGTGCGCCCAGCAATGTTGGGGTTTGGGCGACACTCAGTCATTCAGCGCGTGCAAGCAAACGGCTTCGCCGGCCTGCATGAAACCTGTACCGAGCCTGGTTGATACTCCAGATCCCTGATTTAGCCGCCCTACGTTAGCAGCTTTTCTCTCACCCAACCATAAACCTCGACGCGTCGATGCGCGGAACGAACACCACCTCTTTGGCTTCATCCATTGTCCCGATCCGAACCGGCAGCCGCAGCGTTTTCACGCTCGTCAAGTCGATCATGGATCCCGCGATCGCTGTCCTGTGCCTGCTCGGGGCGACGACGCTGGCCGGTCAACCCCTGCGCGCCCAGGAGATGGTGCTGGCCGTGCTGGTGTTTTCGCTGACGTATCCAGGCAACGTTCCGTTCCGGATGTACCAGCCGGGATTCATCCGCCAGCTGCTGGGCAGTTGGGGCTTGGTCATGGGGCTGCTCCTGTTGTTCGGCCTGATGATCGACGCGCTGCGCCAGTTCGACCAGAACGTCCTTGCCGCCTGGATCATCGCCACCCCCCTGATCCAGGCGGCGGTCCACTGGGCTTCGCCGCTGACGCTCCGGAAGCTGGTGGCCCTGCGGCCGGAGCAAACCGCCATCGTCGTGGCTGCCAACAGCCTCGGGCGGGCGCTGGCTCGCAAGATCCAGGACGACCCGTTGTCGCAGACCCGCATCATGGCGTTCTTCGACGACCGTACCCCGGACCGCTTGGGGGAAGTCCTTGAGGCCCCGGTGGCCGGGGGATTCGGCGGGGTAGCGCAATTCGTGCGGGCCAACCGGGTGGACCAGATCTTCATCGCCCTGCCGATGGCGTCGCAACCCCGCATCCTGCGGTTGCTGGAAGAACTCCGGGACACGACCGCGTCGATCTATTTCGTGCCGGACATCTTCATGTTCGACCTGATTCAGGCCCGGGTGGACTCGGTCGGCGGCCTGCCCGTGGTCGCTGTCTGCGAATCCCCCTTCTATGGCACCACCGGCGTGCTCAAGCGGTTGTCGGACATCCTGATCGGGACCGTGGCGGTCGTCTTCACCCTGCCGATCATGTTTCTCATCGCCCTGGCGATCAAGCTGACATCCAAGGGACCGGTGATCTTCAAGCAGCGGCGGTACGGCCTGGACGGCTCCGAGATCAACGTCTACAAGTTCCGCACCATGCGTGTCCAGGAAAACGGCAGCGTGGTTCGCCAGGCGACCAGGGGCGACAACCGCATCACGTCGGTCGGCCGGTTGCTGCGCCGCACCTCACTGGATGAACTGCCGCAATTCTTCAACGTCCTGCAGGGACGCATGAGTGTCGTCGGCCCGCGCCCTCACGCCGTCGCGCACAACGAGATGTACCGCAAGATGATCAAGGGCTACATGATCCGACACAAGGTCAAGCCCGGCATTACCGGGCTGGCCCAGGTCAACGGCGCCCGCGGCGAAACCGACACGATCGAGAAGATGGAGTTGCGGATCCGTTATGATCTGGAGTACCTGCGCCACTGGTCGCTGCGGCTGGACTTGAAAATCATTGCCAAGACCGTCATCGTCGCTTTTCGCGACCCCAACGCCTACTGAGCAGCCGTTCAGCGGGGCTCGCCCCCGCCGGATGCAGACGGGCCCGCCGTTTGCGATCTCGTAGGAGGCTCTGCCTGTCGACTGGGAGCCTCGCGCGATCAGGTCGAATCTACCGATAGCGCCTGCCGATGCCGCCGATTGGCAGCTTCAATTGGCACTCTCGTGCAGCGAGTGCTAGTATCTAACCCGTAGGTCATTAACTGGATAAGGAGTCCACATGACTGCTGCATCCTCAGCTCTGATTACCCGCTCTGCCGACGGCGTCACCGTGGCAATGCCCTCGCTGGGTAACCTGGACGCCTACATTTCCGCGGTCAATCGCCTGCCGTTGCTGACTGCTGAGCAGGAAGTCAGTCTGGGCCGCCGCTTCCGCGACGAGAACGACCTGGGGGCCGCCCGCACGATGGTGATGTCTCACCTGCGGCTGGTGGTGTCGGTTGCCCGCCAGTACCTCGGCTATGGTTTGCCGCACGCCGACCTGATCCAGGAAGGCAACATCGGCCTGATGAAGGCGGTCAAGCGGTTCGATCCGGAACGCGGTGTCCGGCTGGTGTCGTTTGCGCTGCACTGGATCAAGGCCGAGATCCACGAATACATCTTGAAGAACTGGCGACTGGTCAAGCTTGCGACCACCAAGGCCCAGCGCAAGCTGTTTTTCAACCTGCGGTCGATGAAGAAGGACCACAACACGCTGTCGCCGGACGCGCTCACGGAGATCGCGGGCAAGTTGAACGTTCGAGAGAAGGACGTGATGGAGATGGAAACCCGGATGGGTGGCCACGAAATGTCGCTCGAACCGATGACCGATGACGGCGAGGACGACTACGCCCCGATCTCCTATCTCGTGGCGCCTAACAGCGATCCGACCGACATCATTGCCGGCCACCAGCACGACCGCCTCCAGACCGAGGGAATCCAGGAGGCGTTGTCTTCCCTGGACGACCGCAGCCGCCGGATCGTGGAATCGCGCTGGCTTCGCGACGAGGACGACGGCGGCAGCCGGACCCTGCAGGACCTGGCGAACGAATACGGTGTGTCTGCCGAGCGGATCCGCCAGATCGAGGCGAAGGCGCTCAAGAAAATGAAAACCGCCCTGGCCGAGTACGCCTGACGGGCCGGTTCGCCTGACGGGTCGGTTCCACCCCTGGCCCCGCAGAGCGTTGCGGGGCTTTTTCTTGTTAAGAACATGTAACCGGCCCCGGACCATTGCCCATGTGGTCTGCCGTACTTCGCTACCATCCTGCAATCGGAAAAAGGCGGAAGCGATAAATGGCCCTCTTCATTGAAATCAAGTCAGCCGACGGGCTGGTGTCGCGCACCAGGCTCGATCCCGGCAAGAACCGCTTCACTGTTCGGCTTGGGGACAACTATCGCATCATCGATGACCAGACCGGTCGCACGCCGGACGGCATTGCGGTCAAGCGAGTTGACAACAACCTGCTGGTCGATGGACTCGACAGGCAGCAGACCACCGTCGAATTCGCAGAGTTCTACAACGTCTGCAGCGCGGGCAGCCCCTGCGAGCTGACGGTGGACACCGGCGCAGGCAGCGCGCCGGTCGCGATCACGCCCGGCACCCAGCCGATCGGTGCCCTGGCGGACGGCGCTTTCGTGCTTTACGACCCCAACTTCGCCGAAACGGCGCCGGCAGCGCCGTCGCTGAGTGACGGCACCGCATTACGCTACGGCCTCTACGGCCTCGGTGGACTGGCGGTGGTGGGACTGGCTGCCGGGGGCGGCGGGGGCGGCGGTGACGGTGGCAGCAGCGGCGTCCGATCCGATGGCGCCCTCAAGCTGACAAGCTCGGAATTCGTAAACAGCCGCACGCCCACGCTCACCGGTGAAGGCGAACCCGGCGCCCGGATTACCGTGCGGATCGACACCGACGGCAACGGCACGCCCGACGTTGCCTATGCCACCACGGTCGGCCCCGATTCCTCATGGAGCATCAACCTGGCGACGGCCCAGCCGGAGAGCGGGTCGTTGCCCACCGGTGGGCTGCCGGACGCCAGCAACGTCGGCATCACGTCGACCACGGCAGCCGGCAATGCCAGCCTGCCGACATTCGTGCTTACCTTCGACGGCACGCCTCCCGCTCCGGCGGTGATCGCCCCCATTGCGACCGACAACCTGGTCAATGCGACGGAGAAGGCCAGCGGCTTCGTCATCTCCGGCACGGCCGAAGCGGGTGCCGTGGTGGTGCTGACCCTGAATTCCCAGGCGCTGGCCTCGGTGGACGTCGGGGCCGATGGCCAGTGGCGAACGACGATCTCCGGCGCATCGGTACCGGCCGACGGCGCCTACACCGTGGCCGCCGTCGTCCAGGACCGTGCCGGCAACCTTTCCACCGCCACCACGGCCAGCCTCGGCATCGACAGCGTCCCGCCGGGCCTGCAGATCACCTCGATTGCGGGCGGCGACAGCCAGGTCGCCATCGCCGACGCCAGCAGCGTCAATTTCAGCGGCCGGACCGATCCGAATGCCCGGGTCCTCGTGCAATGGAACGGTGACAAGGCGGTGCTCGCCGACGGCAGCGGCAACTGGACGCTCAGCTCTACCGGCATCGAGGTGCCCGACGTGGCCGCTACCCCCACCGGGATCAACTATCCCTATGCAATCACCGCCACCGATGCAGCTGGCAATTCGTTCGTCCAAACCGGCCAGGTGCTGGTGGACCGGGTTGCGCCCACCGCGCCGACCGTCGCCGTGGTGGAAGGTGACAACAACGTCACCCTGGCGGAACGCGCCAACGGCGTGCCGGTGGCCGGCACGGCCGAAGCAGGCTCTCGGGTCGAGGTGAACTGGGGGGCGGTGACTTTGGCGGCAACCGCCGGCACGAACGGATCCTGGGACGTCCTGTTCGGCCCCAACGACCTGCCGGCGGTTCCCAGTCCCGGCGGCCCGACGACACTCCGGGCGGTTGCCTTTGACGCCGTCAGCAATGCCAGCCCCGCCACCCTGGTATCCGTCAACGTCGAGCAGCCCTTCAATGCCCCGACCATCGGCAATGTCGAGGTCGACAACATCGTCAATGCCCTTGAACGGTCCGACGGCGTAACCCTCTCGGGCACGGTTCAGGCCGGAGTCGCCGGCGTCAGCGTCGCCTGGGGTGCCTTCAGCGGCGCCGCCACCGTCTCCGGCACCACCTGGAGCGTGAACCTTGCTCCGGGCCAAGTGCCCGCCGACGGCAACACCACCGTGACCGCTACGATTTCAGGTACGGGCGGCGGGGCCGCCGCCACTCGCGCCGTCCTCGTCGACACGACGCCGCCGGCTGCGCCGATCGTCGATCCCGTTGTCACGAACATCGGCAACATCGGCGATCCCGGACCCGATTCCATCAGCTTTGCCGAACAGCAGGTGGGCGTCTTCGTCACCGGCAGTGCGGAAGCGGGTTCCAAGGTCATCGTGGAGTTGGGGATCGTCTCTCGCCTGGTGACTGCCGGGGCGGACGGCAAATGGTCGACCGCCGCCGCGCCTTTCACCGACGCGGAAATTCCTGATTCGCCCAACCTGCTGCTGCGCTCAAGCGCAACCGACAGCGCCGGCAACAGCAGCGTATTGACCAGCCGCACCATCACGGTAGAGCCGCCCCCGCCGGTCGCCGAATCGCCGCTGACGCCGGAGACGCTCAAGATGAGCGAGCTGCTTTCCACGTCCGACGCCGCGGCGCGCTCGCAGCTGGCACTACCCGCCGGCAGCCACGAGTCCGCGGCCTGGA
>JBBRJB010000203.1:0-5743 GCA_038220085.1 Burkholderiales bacterium | reverse complement strand
GACGCCATCCCGGCGATCATCATCGTTGGAACCATCCTGCAACCGATTGCGTACGCGGCGAATATCGATCCGGTGCATTTCGCCATGATCGGTATCGTATCGCTCGCCTTCGGCCTGGTCACGCCGCCCTACGGGCTGTGTCTGATGATCTGCTGCTCGATCGCCGGCATGCGTTTGAGTGAGGTCATCAAGGATGTCATGCTGATGCTGCTGCCGATGCTCGGCGTGCTGACCCTGGTGATTCTCTGGCCTCAGGTGGTGCTCTTCATCCCCAGTCTGATCTCGCCCGAGTTCCTGAAGTAGCGGGTAAAATTGGCGCGGTTCCGCGTCCGCGCGGTTCCGCGCGATCAGGCGATTCCGCGCAATCAGCCGATTTCAGGGAGAGGAACACCGATGCGAGTCCGTGCTGCAGTGGCCTACAAGGCCGGCGACCCACTGGTCGTGGAGGAGGTCGACCTCGAGGGCCCGAAGGCCTTCGAAGTCCTGGTGGAAGTGAAGGCAACCGGCATCTGCCACACCGACGAGTTCACCCGCTCAGGCGCGGATCCCGAAGGCCTGTTCCCGGCGATTTTCGGCCATGAGGGCGCCGGTGTCGTGGTCGATATCGGCCCCGGGGTCACGTCGCTCAAGCAGGGCGATCACGTCATCCCGCTGTATACGCCGGAGTGCCGCCAGTGCAAGTCCTGCCTGTCGCGCAAGACCAACCTGTGCACCGCGATCCGTGCAACCCAGGGCAAGGGCGTCATGCCGGATGGCACCAGCCGGTTCTCGATCGGCGGCAAGAAGATCCATCACTACATGGGCTGCTCCACGTTTGCCAACTTCACCGTGCTGCCGGAGATCGCATTGGCGAAGATCCGCCCGGATGCGCCGTTCGAGAAGGTCTGCTACATCGGCTGCGGTGTCACCACCGGGATCGGCGCGGTCATCAACACGGCGAAGGTCGAGCCGGGCGCCAACGTCGTTGTTTTCGGCCTGGGCGGCATCGGGCTGAACGTGGTGCAGGGCGCGCGGATGGCCGGTGCGGACATGATCATCGGTGTCGATCTGAACAACGCCCGCAAGCCGCTGGCAGAGAAGTTCGGCCTGACCCATTTCGTGAATCCGAAGGAACTGGGCGGCGATCTGGTGGCTCATCTGGTGGAGACGACCAATGGCGGCGCGGACTACAGTTTCGAGTGCATCGGCAACGTCGATGTCATGCGTCAGGCGCTCGAGTGCTGTCATCGTGGCTGGGGCACCTCGGTCATCGTCGGCGTGGCCGGCGCCGGCCAGGAGATCAAGACCCGTCCGTTCCAGCTGGTGACCGGGCGAAACTGGCGGGGAACCGCGTTCGGCGGCGCGCGTGGCCGCACCGACGTGCCCAGGATCGTCGACTGGTACATGGACGGCAAAATCAATATCGACGACCTGATTACCCACGTGATGCCGCTGGAAGACATCAACAAAGGATTCGATCTGATGCATTCGGGCGAGTCGATCCGCAGCGTCGTCACGTTCTGAGCCCTGCCGCCGATATGAGCGTCGAGCAGATTTCAGCCAATCGTTGCTTCGGCGGGGAGCAACGGGTCTACGCCCACCCCTCGTCGGAAACCGGCACGACGATGCGTTTCGGCATCTATCTGCCTCCGCAGTCTGCCAAGGGCAGGGTGCCGGTACTCTTCTGGCTGTCGGGGCTGACCTGCACCGAGGAGAACTTCATCACCAAGGCCGGCGCGCAGCGGATGGCGTCGGAGCTGGGGGTCGCAATCGTCGCGCCCGACACCAGCCCGCGCGGACTCGGTTATCCCGGCGAGGACGAGAGCTACGATTTCGGCACCGGCGCCGGGTTCTATGTCGACGCCACGGTCGATCCGTGGTCTCGCGGCTACCGGATGTATTCCTACATCGATCAGGAGTTGCCGGCGCTGGTGGCCGCGGAATTCCCCGTCGATCTCTCCCGGGCCGGGATCTTCGGTCACTCGATGGGCGGCCACGGCGCATTGGTCATCGCCCTGCGCAACCCCGCCCGGTTCCGCACCGTGTCGGCGTTCGCGCCCATCTGCGCGCCGACCCGGAGTCCGTGGGGCGAAAAAGCATTGTCCCGTTATCTCGGATCAAACCGGCAGGCCTGGGCGCAGTACGACGCCAGCGCCCTGGTCGCCGACCGGGGCTGGCCCGGTCCTCCCATCCTCGTGGATCAGGGCACCGCCGACAACTTCCTGGTGGATCAGCTCAAACCCGAGTTGCTGGAGCGAGCCTGCAAGGGGGCGGGCGTCGCGCTGCGCCTTCGCCGGCAGGCGGGTTACGACCACAGCTACTACTTCATGGCCAGCTTCATGGAGGATCACCTGCGGTTTCACGCCGCCAATCTGGCCGCCGCAGGCTCCTAGTCTAGGAGCCTGCCGGAGTATGGGAAGGGGTCTGCGGGTTTTCCGCACCTCAGCGGCAGGATGGCGCATTCCTCGCAGAGTCGTTGTACAGTCCGGACAGAGCCGTTCGTGCCGGGTCTTGCGGGCGCGAACGGCGAGTCGTGCCGCCGGCGGGCGGCCTGGCGTTGATGGGCCGCGTGGCCAGGGGGAACGTATGAAGGTGCATAGCGAGTCGTTTACCGATGGGGGCGTCATTCCGGTGGCGTACGCTTTCGGAAAGATCGATCCGACAACCCATATTGCGTTGTCGGACAACCGCAATCCACACCTGGCCTGGACGGATTTTCCGCCCCAGACCTTGTCTTTTGCCGTCTTCTGTCACGATTACGATGTTCCCTCGCAGCCGGACGACGTCAACCAGGAGGGGCGCGAGGTGCCGGCCTCCCTGCCGCGGATTGATTTCTTTCATTGGGTGCTGGTGGATCTGCCGGTGTCGATCACCGCCATTGCAGACGGCGAGTTTTCCCATCAGGTCAGCCCGAAGGGCAAGATGGGGCCGGAAGCGCGTCATGAGGCGCGTCATGGCATCAACGATTACACGCAGTGGTTTGCCGCTGATCACGACATGCGCGGCGACTACTTCGGCTACGACGGCCCCTGTCCGCCGTGGAACGATTCGCTGCTGCATCATTACGTGTTCACGGTGTATGCGCGCGATGTGGAGCGCCTGCCGATCGAAGGGCGCTTCGACGGCCGTCAGGCGCTGCAGGTCATCGGCGAGCACACGCTTGCCAAGGCGTCGATCGGCGGTACCTACTCCTTGAACCCGCGGCTTGCGGCGTCGGCCGGTTCCCATACTCCGACAGGCTCTTAGCCGAACACACCCTGCAGATACCAGCTGGTGTTCAGATCCCGGGAGGGGCCGTTGGCGGATTCGGCCTGTATGCCGTTGTTGCCCCGAGTGCGATAGATCCACAGCCATTGCGCCTGATCGTCTTCCGCGATGAAGTAGTCGCGCTGAACCAGATTGCAGTCCCACCAGCCGCCTTCGATCCGCTCCGGCCCGCTGAGCAGTTTCAGCGGGCCGCGCCACCAGGGACGCTGATTGCGTTCGCGCAGGGCGACCGGCTGGGGCAGCAGCCATAAAGGACGTGGAACCTGGCCTGTGGAGGGCTCCTGGAAAGGACTGCCGGCCGATGGCAGGGCCTCGACTGTCTCGATCCGGTAGGCGGCTTCAGGCCGATGATCTGCGGCGAGCAGCACCCGTTGCACCTGATCGCGACCTAACCGCGCCTGCAGCCGTTCGACGAGCCGGCCGAGATTTTCCTGGGTAGACGCGGCGACCGGGAAAAGCTGTCGGCTGTGCTCATCTGCCGACACGATGTCGTCACAACGCAGATGCAGGGTATGGACCGCGCTGCGCAACGAGATGACCGCCAGCCGTTCACGCAGCACAGTCAGCATCCGGTCGGGATCATGTGCAGGACTTGCGAAACGGACCTCGATCAGCGTGAGCGGCTGGCCTTCGGCGGTCGTGTCGTTCGCTCCAGAATCTTCTGTCCGGGGCGGGGCCGGCAAATGGATGCCGCGCCGCGTTCGGTCATGGCGCGCTTCGAGTGCAAAGCTGCGAACGGCGGCGTGCCGGGCCGCCAGCCATCCCGCCAGTTCACGCAACTGGCGATGAGCGGCAAATAGCAACGCTTCGGCATGCTCGACATCGGCCAGCAATTCCAGCGTGGACGTGAACTGCAGAGGGGCGTCGAACCAGGAGCGAAGCTCGGGCTGCCTGCCCAACGCAAGATCCATCTCCAGCAGCAAGGTTTTGCCGAAGCGGCGTGCCAGGCCATTGCGCGGTAACTGCGCCAAGTCACGAAAGACCCGCACTCCGATCGCCTCGATTGTGTCCCGACGCGCCTGCAGCGAGGTAAGCAGCCCGACAGGCAGATCCGCGAGGCGCGCCGTCAGTTGCGCTTCAGTGCGAGCGACCAACCCGTCCTGCCAGCGGGCAAAAAGCCAGGCAGCGGTGGCCGTGGGCGCACATCCGATGTCCACGCGATAACCCAGCGCTTGCAGTTCGGACCGGATGCGTCCCAGCAGTCTGTCCAGTCCACCGAACAAACTGAGGCTGGCTTCGATATCCAGCAGCAGGCCGCCGTGCGCCGAGACGCAGTCCGGCTCCTGCAGGCTGAGCCGGGGGGTGAATTGCAATGCCCAGCTGCCCAGTTGCTGCAGAGCCTGCCACTCACGGGTAGGGTCGCGCTCCCGGATGATCAGCGCGGGGGCGAGTGCCAGGGCGGTGGCGCGCTTTTGCCCGGCGTGGACACCCAGTACCTGGGCGGATGCGTTGGCCTGCTCCACGCGTGTGCGATTGCAGATGGCCAGCGGGGGAATGCCTGGCTCCCCACAGGCGTATGACCGGTGATAGATCTCCAGGGACAGGTGCGGCAGACACAACCCGAGCCACAGCATGAATCATGCAGCACCAATCACGACAGGATGGGCGCTGACTCCTCCATGTAGGCATGGATGCCCTGCATCGGCCGACGCTGCGGTAGGCTCTCCGGTGCCGGCTGGCCCATGCGCAATCGCAGCGCGAGCGGCGGCTGCGGTAACTGGATCAGTACCGGATCGGCCAGCAGCGGACCGCGACGCTTCAACACCTGGACCGCCAGCCGCTGTTCCGGCCGAGGCAGCAATAGCAGGCGCAGTGGCGAGGGGGACGATTCGAACTGGGCAGGAAGTTCACGGAAAAGAAAAACCGGACCGCGCGCCGATTGGGCGGCCAGTTGCATCCGCCGGAGGTGTTCGGGCCGGGTGCGATCCTGCGGCAACCAGGCGAGCAGGGCGCCAAAACTCGTGCTCTTCAAGGTTTGTTCCACTGCCCATAGGCGATCTGCCGCATTGGGCGCCTGGACGATGATCAGATAGTTCAGGTCGATGCCGAAACCGCTCAGGGCCGGCGCATACGGAATCAGCGGCGGCGCCAGCATGATCACCACCTTGCGGGCCAGCGTCAGCTGCTTGAGCATGGGGATCAGCAGTCGCAACTCGCCGACGCCGGGATTGCGGGCAATCAATTCCGTCAGCATGCCCAAGGGCCAGCCACCACCCGGCAACTGGTTGTCCAGTTCCGGAAAGCGGCTGGGATGCGCCGCAACCGTGGTGTTGCCGAGTTGATCGGCACGCCAGAGCTGCTTGTGAATCCGGACCGCGGATGATGCTGCCGACATCCTGGTACTCCTAGTGATACCGTGCTTGCTTAAAGGGATGCGGCCGTACGGATCAGGCCGACGCCGATACCTTCCAGCGCGAAGTCCTCACTGCGCGCATTGATGACGATCGGCTGGAAGTCGGGGTTCTCCGGTAGAAGTTCGATCATTCCCCCAGCGGCA